>JACCYN010000078.1 GCA_013696465.1 Pyrinomonadaceae bacterium | reverse complement strand
GAGACAAACTCCACCGAAGCGCGCGCCGACCCGGCAGCGTCCAAAGTTGCCCCAGCAGCACGCGAAGTTCCATTGCCGGGGAGTGCCGACCCGGCCAAGGTTTCGGTGCGCTCATTGGACGCTGAAGTGTATACCGCCCCTCCCGTGTGGTCGGCGGCAAACTGCGGAGAAAGACGGGTGGTTTGCAGCAACCGTTCAACTTGTTCGCTGCTCACCGCCGGAGATGAATAAAATGTTTCCTTTTCGTCGGAAACGACGGACGCGCGCTCGGCGATGGCGCTTGCGTCGTCAGCAGCGTCAATCGGCCGAAGCGATTCTTCGATTGCGACGCTGTCTTGCCGCGCGCCGTTTTCGCTTCCCTGTTGAGTCGCGTTCTTTTCCGCCGCGCGCTTAAGTGCTTCGTATACTCTGCCCATCTTCGTTAATCTCCCGTTTCATCCCAACTGCGAAAGGTTGATTCGCGCTCGTCGCCGCGAGGAGGGCGTCCCGGCATTCTTCCTTTCGCGTCGTCGGTTAGTTCAGATTCTTTTATGGAAACTTTGCTCGTATCTGTCCCGGCGGCCCACAATTCCGCGCGACCCGACTGCGTGAATATCCGTGCCGGAGCATCGGAATCTCCGTTCGACGCCGCAGCGCCGTCGCGTCTCATACCGCTTGGCAACATGTCGAACGTCTCCGCGATCTCTTCGATAATCTGACGATTGATCACAGAGCTTTCGGCAGCGAAACCGGCAAGCAGGGCGTTGTCGCACAGCTTGTTGATGTTGCGCGGGATGCCTTCGGACGCGCGAAAGATAAAGTCTACGGCCGCGGGTGAAAAGATGTCGGTGCGCTCCGCGCCTGCCACCAGAAGGCGCGAGGTGATGTAGCGGTTCGTCTCCTCGATGCTTGGGAGCGGCTTGATCTCGCAGCGCAGCGCGACGCGCTGTTTGAGTTGGCGCAAGGACGGATCGTTTAAGACCTCGCGCATCTCAGGCTGGCCCGTCAAGACGATCTGCAACTGCTTCGCCGTGTCGGATTCAAAATTCGAGAGCAACCGAATCTCCTCCAAGACGTGGTGCGAAAGGCCGTGCGCTTCGTCAATGATCAATACGGTGCGCAGGCCGCGCGCGTGGCGCGACTGCAAGGTGCGCCCAAGTTCGAGCAGCAAATCGGATTTGTTTTCCCAGTTCTTGATGTCGAAAAGCGTCGTGACGTATTGATAGAACTCTGGAACGGTCAAGCGTGGGTTGAAAATGTAGGCGACTAAAACCGTGCGGTCGAGTCGCTGCATCATCCAGCGCAGGATCGTTGTTTTCCCTGTGCCGACTTCGCCCATGACGACGATGAGACCTTTGCCGCTCTCAATCCCGTAGTGCAGATTCGCCATCGCCTCCGTGTGCGACGGGGTGAAGTAGATGAAGCGCGGATCGGGCGTCAGCGCGAACGGCAATTCCTTTAATCCGTAGAATTCTTTGTACACTTTAGTTCGTTGCCTCCCTTACGTCCGTCGGAAAAACGGACAAAGGATTTCTCTTACACCGCAAACTGATCAAAGATGTGCGTATACCTTAAGGCGAGCGCAAGCGCCGGAATGCTCAAGATCGTAACGGCGATTCCTGCAGCGACCATCATCGCGTGACGCACTTTCAAACGTCGCTTCTCCCGTGCCGACAGCAGTTGCGGCACGGCGACGAGCACCGGAAGGCTCGTGTAGTGTTCGGCGTCTTCCGTCGTCTGAATCGTCAGCAGGCGCGGCACTTCCAATGCGGCGGCCAAGAGCAAGCCGATCCCCAAGCCGAGCGCGAGTCCCACGCCGACCAGCAACGGGCGATTCGGCGCGACGGGTCGCGTCGGCAAGTTTGCCGGGTCAACCACCGCTAAGGTCTGACCTTGCTGGTTGATCTCGACGGTAGCGGACGTGATAGCCTTCTCCTGCTGCTGCAACAGCCCGTCGTAAAGAGCCTTCTTCGTGTTGTAATCGCGTTCCATCGCTTCGAGAGCGACCTGCGCGCCGGGCACACCATTGATGCGCCGCTCCAAGTCGCCAATCTGGGCGTTTGTTTGTCCGAGCAAACTCTGCTGGCGAGCGAGTTCGCCGGTGTAAAGTTGAATGTTGGATTCCAATCGTGAAACGCGGCTGTCAACTCTACTCGTAAGCGTGCGACGCTTCTCTTCAATTTGCGCGTTCGTGGCGGAGACTAACTGATCCATATTCGCCTGCACGTCGGCGACCTCAGCTCGTTTAGCGATCACGTCCGGGTTCTTCTCTTTAAGGGTTGTCAACATACGTTGCAGCTCGGCGTTAAGTCCCGAACGCCGCGCCGCGAGCGCGACATACTCAGGCTTGTTCTTCGGATCGCCGACGGCGTTTGCGACGTCATCAATCTCTTGCTGGCGCTGTCTATCCAATTCTCCGCGCTGGTCTCTTAATTGGGTCAACTGATCACGCATCCGCCCGATCTCGGTGTTGTACGACTTCTGCTGTTCGTACAATCCGCTCAGGCGCGCGGCTATCGAATCGCCTTCCGACGGCAGTTGCCCGATGTTCTGCTGCATAAACTGAATGCGGCGGTTGTCGAGCGCATCGAGTTCCGCTTTCACCTCGCGCAAACGCTCCTCGAAGAACTGCTTGGTCATCGTGCCGGACGTCCCGGCCGCCTTGATCTGCGCGTCAACAAATTTTCGCGCGATCTCGGCCGTCACCGCCTGCACCACGCGCGGCTCCGATCCCTTATACGAGACGGTAAAAGCGTTCGGGTATTCCGCGTTGCCTTGACTGACTTGAATTTGGGTGTCGCGCGTTTGCATCCGCTCGACGAGAGCTTCCATCGGCGTCCCGCGTTGGCGCTCGGCCGCGTAAAGGTTGTAACGCTCGATGAGCGGCTGCACCGACGAGCGGCTTAACACTTCTGGCGTGATCACGTTGATGCGCGCCGCCATGTCTGCTTCACTGAGCGACTGAACGAAAACCCCGGAGATGGTCGGCGGGCGGACGATGAGCAGCGACGATGATTGGTAAAGGCTCGGCAAGCGCCACACGACGAGCGCGATGGCGAATGAGATCGCTATCGCAGGCAGAACAATCATCCACTTACGCTTCCACAGAATCTGTAAATACTCGGCTGGCTTTCGCTGGCGAAATTCAACGCTCATATCACGGCACTCCTTAACTTCAATTCTTTCCTTGTTTCTAAACGTCCCGTTGCAGACCTGAGCCGCGAGCGGAGCAAACGCCCTGCGGCCTAAGTCGAACAGTTTTTACAAACTTGCGAGAGCGCGTCGCGCGTCTTCGGCTTGTGCGAAATTTTTACCCTCGCCGAGACGAAGCGCTTGTTCGAGTTCACGACGGGCGTCCGCTTTGCTTCCCGCTCCGGCGTAAGCCATGCCGAGGTGGTAGCGGTAGAGCGCGCTATCCGCGCCTTTGGACGACGTGATCGTGACGGCCTTTTTCAACTGCTCGATGGCAGGGGCGGTTAAGCCTTTTTTGTAGTAAACCCAGCCCAGCGTATCAATGAAACCGGCTTCCTCCGGGTAACGCTGCACGACGCCTTGAGCGAGACGCACGGCTTCGTCCAAATTGCCTTTACCGTGCTCGGCCGCCATCCACGCGAGATTGTTGGCGGCGATCACGGAGTTTTGGTCGAACTCCAGCGCCTTACGGTAACTCTCGGCCGATGCGTCGTAGTTCTTGCGGCTGTCTTCGATCATGCCGATCAAGGTGTGAGCCGCCACGTCGTCGCCGCGACGCGCGAGCACGTTGCGGTATTCGGCGACGGCGCGGTCTTGCTGATTGGTGTTGATATAGAGGCTGCCGAGCGCGAAGTAGGCGGCCAAGTATTTCGGATCGAGTTCAAGAGCGCGTCGGAGTTCAGACTCCGCCCCTTGCGTGTTCTTCTCGTAACCGTAAGCTTGCGCTTTGAGGTAGTGGAGCGGCGCGCTGTTCGGTCGTTGGGCAATCGCCTGATCAATTCGCTGGTGCGCTTCCCCGCCGCGATTCTGTGCACCTAACAGGTTGACGAGTCCGCTCAGGGCGTCGAAGTTTGTGTTGTCGAATGAAAGCGCGCGCTCATACAGCGATTGGGCTTCCGATCCTTTGTTTTCACGCAGGGCGACGGCGGCGAGATTGACGTAAGACGCGGGCGAGTTCGGAGCGACTTCGCGGGCAGCTTCCATGTCGCGGCGCGCTTCTGCCGTTTTGCCTAACGATGCCTGCGCCATGCCGCGCGCCGTCAGAGTCTTGGCCTTCAACTCCGCTAACAACTGCGGAGAGATTTGGGCGTTCGGCGCGGTTTGATTAAGACGCGCAACGAGTTCGTTCGCAAGACGCAGGGCGGTGTTTGCGTCGCGCGCTGCGAGGTTGATCTGCACTTGCAGAAGTTTCGCGGGCAAATAATCGGGATAGAATCTTTCGAGATCGCCCGCGTAGACGCGCGCTTGATCCGTTTGCCCTTCGCGCAAGGAAGCTTCCGCGATGAAGT
>JACCYN010000027.1 GCA_013696465.1 Pyrinomonadaceae bacterium | reverse complement strand
ACCGAAGCTTACCAGCTTTATTTGAAAGGACGTTACCAGCTAAACAAGCGGACAGAAGAAGATTTCAAAAGAGGAATTGAACTCTTCAGGCAAGCGGTTGAGCAGGACCCGAATTACGCGCTGGCTTACGCGGGGCTGGCTGACGCTTACAACCAGATGGGGGCGTGGACTACGCTCCCGCCGAGCGAGTCTTTCCCCAAGGCAAAGGCGGCGGCGGAAAGAGCCTTACGTTTAGACGATACTCTCGCCGAGGCGCACACCGCTTTAGCTTTCGCAAAGTTTCAATACGAGTGGGATTTCGCGGGTGCAGAGCGTGAATACCAACAGGCAATAAGCCTTAATCCAAATTACGCTACCGCACGCGAACTGCACGGGTATCAGATGTACCTAGCAAGCCCGCACCGTTTCAATGACGCAATGCAGGAGTTGAATACTGCACACGGCCTCGACCCGCTTTCCCTGTCCGTAAAACAAAATATGGCTGCACTCCTCTACTTCGAGCGGAAATACGATGAAGCTATCGAACTGATTAAGGAGACGCAGAACTTAGAGCCGAATTTCACGCTTGGATACGGTTTACTCGGATCTATTTATCGAGAAAAGGGCATGAACGATCAACTTGTCGCAGCATGGCGTAAGGGTTCGTCACTCGAAGGCGGAGGGTTTAGCGAGGAACAAGTGAATGTTTTGGGGAAAGCATACAAGGAGTCGGGAATCAAAGGCTACCTGCGGAAGCACGCCGAGTTATTGCAAGAACGAGCTAGAGAAAAGTATGTCTCGCCAATCTTCATTGCGATGGACTACGCCTCGCTCGGCGAGAAAGAACTTGCGCTCATGTGGCTCGACAAGGCTTATGAGGAGCGTTCGAGCTGGATGGTGGAGATCGGAGTTGACCCAAATTACGATAGCCTGCGTGACGATCCGCGCTTTCAGGAGTTGTTGCGGCGCGTCGGATTGCCGCAATAGCAAAAACGACAGATGAAAACAGAGTATCGCGCGTCTTGCCGCGTTTGCCTCTCAAACTGTCTTGAACTACACTGAACTCTCAAACGAACTTCTCTCGTGGGCCGAAGTCAACCAAACGCATCGCGTGCGCACGGGCATCTACCACCGCAATGATCATTTGCTCTCACTGCTCACGGATTTCGGGCGCATCAATCCTTGCTACCCTGATCGCGCGACGGACGACGGCAATCGCATTCTTTACACGGGCGAAGGGCGGCGCGGCGATCAGGGTCTGACGCCCGGCAATCGCGCGATGCTCCGCGCCATCGAAACACAACACCGCGTCCCGCTTTTCAATAAACTCGCTGCGGGTCGTTGGCAGCATACCGGCTTCTGGCGCGTGACCGACGCCGAACACCGCTTCGACGCGAGCGAGAACCGGATGCTCTGGCGCTTCACGCTCGAACGCGCGCCGCTCGCAGATTGAGCCTTACACGGATTTTTTAACTGCCCTTGCCCCCGCGCTCTTGTCACTTTTTCGCCCGTGCTGTTAAGCTTGGCGTCTACTTCCAACCACGTCTGAAAGGAAATTAAGAAGCGTATGAAGAAACTAGCTTTAACTTTTGTGCTCGCGCTCATCGTCTGCGCCGCCGTCGCCACCGCGCAACAATCGCAGATGAATGCCGGAAGCACGAACAACACAGTTCGCACCACGCCCGACATCAACTCGACAATCGCCGATTTCACCTTGCCCGATGCAAGCGGCAAGCAACACTCGCTCCGCTCCCTGCGCGGCGCGAAAGGCACGGCGCTTATTTTCGTTTCCACACAATGCCCCGTCTCTAACGCCTACAACGAGCGCATGGAAAAACTCGCGCAGGACTACCGCGCCAAAGGCATCAACGTCATCGGCATCAACTCCAACAAAGCGGAAACGCCCGACGTGATCAAGGCGCACGCGCAAGAGCGCAACTTGACGTTCCCGATTCTCAAGGACGCTGGCAACAAAATCGCCGACCGCTTCGGCGCGGAGTTTACGCCGGAAGTTTACCTGCTCGACGCAAACAACCGCATCGTCTATCACGGGCGCATTGACAACGCGCGCAACCCGCAGATGATCGAATCAAACGATCTGCGCGACGCGGCTGATGCGGTGCTCGCAGGTCGCCCTGTCGCCCGTGCGCAAACCAAAGCTTTCGGCTGCACGATCAAACGCTCATAAAGTAAAGCTCAACAATGCTCCGTAGCAAGCTTCTCTTCGTTATGTTCCTCGTCGCCATGGTGCTGGCGCACGGCAATTTAATGCCATGCGCCGCCCGTGTCGTATCTTCCCGTGTTGCAGTAAGCAACGAAGCTCAGGAACAAGCTCGCTCAAATAATTTAAGAAGATATAAACCCCGGAAAAGAACAAAGAGCTCACGCATCCGCATCAGGTCTCGCTCACGCATTGCTGCGCATAAGGTAAAGCGTTCGCGGCACAGTAGGAGTAGTGCGGCAAACAAACGACGCTCACCTCCATCACTCCACAATGGGGTTAATGATCCAAGAACGGTATACGGATATACTACGCCTGATCCCGTAAATCCGGGGCAGGCACAAACACCGTCCGAATTGCCGCTCGTGAGCGAAGTAAATGCAGACGGACTCATAAAGCTTTTGCAGATTGAATCATCGGCGCAAACAAAATTATTACTCGTTAACTTCTGGGCGACGTGGTGCGTGCCGTGCCGTGAGGAGTTTCCCGATCTCGTCAAGATCAACGACGAGTTTGCACCGCGCGGTTTGAACTTCATCACTGTGTCGCTCGACGATCCGGGGGAAATCACCAAAGCCGTGCCGCAGTTCCTGCGCGAGATGCGCGCAACGAAAATGTCCGCCTACCTTCTGAACACGCCCGAACCCGAAACGGCTATCAACGCCGTCGATCCGCAATGGAGCGGCGGCTTGCCCGCCACTTTTCTCTTTGACCGCGAACGCCGCGTCATCTTCAAACACATCGGGCGCATCAACCCGGCAGAATTGCGCGCCGCGATTGAAGGAGCGATGAACAAGTAAGGATGAAGTAGGGACGCAGAACGATGAACTATAAATGAGCTGTTTTTCATTCATCGTTCCGCGTTCCTGCTTCATAGTTTCTTTTTATGATCATCACTCCTGAAATCCTCCGCGCCCATAATCTGACGGAAGAAGAATACGCGCGCATAATCTCTTTGATGGAGCGCGAGCCCTCTTTCGTCGAACTCGGCATCTTCTCCGTCATGTGGTCGGAGCATTGCTCTTATAAATCTTCGCGCGTGCATTTGAAGCGTTTGCCGACAACGGGTGAGCACGTCATTGTGCCGCCGGGCGAGAATGCGGGCGTCGTGGACGTGGGCGACGGCTGGTGCGCGGCGTTCAAAATAGAATCACACAATCATCCTTCTTTCATCGAACCGTTTCAGGGCGCGGCGACCGGAGTCGGCGGAATACTTCGAGATATATTTACGATGGGCGCGCGCCCCGTCGCCTGTCTGAACAGTTTGCGCTTTGGCTCACTTGATGATCCCAAACATGGACGACGCAACCGCCGCCTGCTCGCGGGTGCGGTCGCTGGGATCGCGCACTACGGCAACGCATTCGGCGTTGCTACGGTCGGCGGCGAAGTGATGTTTGACGAGCGTTACTCATTGAACCCGCTCGTCAACGCTTTCGCGCTCGGACTTGTGCGCCGCGAGGGAATTTTTTTCGGTAAGGCGGAAGGCATCGGCAATCCTGTTCTTTACGTCGGAGCGAAAACCGGCAGAGACGGCATTCACGGCGCGACGATGGCCTCGGCCGAATTTGACAACGAAGCTTTAGAGAAACGTCCGACCGTGCAAGTGGGCGATCCGTTTCTCG
Source organism: Pyrinomonadaceae bacterium (assembly GCA_013696465.1). Taxonomy (GTDB): domain Bacteria; phylum Acidobacteriota; class Blastocatellia; order Pyrinomonadales; family Pyrinomonadaceae; genus JACCYN01. The sequence continues at coordinate 3,013 of JACCYN010000027.1, read as the reverse complement.
AAAAGCTGCTTTTGGAAGCGTGCCTCGAAACGATGCGGAGCGGCGCAATCGCAGGCATTCAAGACATGGGCGCGGCCGGACTCACCTCCTCTTCGTGTGAGATGGCGGCGCGCGCAGGCACTGGATTGGAGATCGATCTCACCCTCGTCCCGCAGCGCGAACAGGGCATGACGGCTTATGAGATCATGCTCTCGGAATCGCAGGAGCGGATGCTGATCGTCGCTCATAAAGGGCGCGAGCGCGAAGTCGTTGACATCTTTCGCAAGTGGGACTTGGACGCTGTTGTAATCGGGCGCGTCACCGACACCGAACGCATCCGTGTGCTCCACCACAACGAGACGGCGGCGGAAATCAACATCGCACATCTCACCGACGAAGCGCCTCTCTACAACCGCCCTTGCGCCGCGCCGGAAGAATTGAAAAGAAAGAAGGAGAAAGAAGATGTTTACAGCGATGATGATGGCGACGGTGTTCGCGGTAATGTTCATCCTGTTAGCGGCGTCGAAGAAAAAGAAGCAGTAGGACGTTCGCCGATCCGCGAAACCGCAGAACAACTTTTCAGCGAAGCAGACTCCGGCACGAGCACAAGTAAGAGCACAGGCGATCATAACGCAGAGTTGCTTTCGTTACTTGCCGCGCCGAACATCGCTTCCAAGAATTGGGTTTTCAGGCAGTACGATCACATGGTGCGGACGAACACCGCCTTGCTGCCCGGCGCAGACGCGGCCGTTGTGCGCATCAAAGAAACCAGACGCGCGCTCGCCATGTCTTTAGACGGCAACGGTCGTTACTGCGCCGTCAACCCGCGCGAGGGCGCAAAGATCATTGTCGCCGAATCAGCGCGCAACGTCGTCTGCGTGGGTGCGCGGCCGCTCGCGATCACGAACTGTCTTAACTTCGCTTCGCCCGAACGCCCTGAAACGATGTGGGCGTTTTCCGAAACGATTGATGGGATGGCGGAAGCGTGCCGCGCGCTTGGGACGCCCGTCATCTCCGGCAACGTCTCTTTCTACAACGAGACGGAGGGGCGCGGCATTCCGCCGACGCCCGTCGTCGGCATGGTCGGCGTGATTGAAGACGTGCGCCGCATCATCCGCCCCGGCTTCAAACGGGAAGGTTTGATCATCGCACTCCTCGGCGAAACGAACGACGACCTTTCGGTGAGCGAATACGCGGCGACGATTGAGAAGCGCACGATTGATGACATGATTCGGCACGGCAAACTTTCCGCGCTCGATTTAGACCGTGAACTCAGTGTGCAGCAAGCGTGTTTGCGGGTGGCGGAAGAAAGTTTACTCACATCGGCGCACGATGCGTCGGACGGCGGGTTGATCGTCGCGCTCGCCGAATGTTGTTTCTCGACGCTTCACCTTCCGGCAATGGGCGCGAGCGTTGAGATTCAAAGTGACTGGTCAAACGCCGCATGTCTCTTCGGCGAATCACCTTCGCGCATCATCATCAGCTTCGACGAATCGTCGCTTCCGCGCATTGAAGAGATCGCCCGCGAGGCGAACTGCCCGCTCACGCTGATCGGGCGCACAGGCGGCAGCGATCTGCGCATCTCGATCAACGAACGGGAAGTTGTCTCTCTTCCGACAAGCGAATTGGAAACCGTCTGGCGCACTTCGCTTCACGTGAAAATGAAAGCGGAAGCGGTCTGTGCGGCAGCCGAGTAGAAATCAAATCCGCGCGCTTTGCTTTCGCGTTTAAGCTTCAACCGAGCAAAGCACGCGCTTCAACGTCTCGCTCGCTTAACAAACGTGGCGGCAAAATTTACAAAGACGCAGCCGACGCTCACTCGCGCAGTTTCGCGCGAAATAGATTTCTCCCACGACGATCTTCTCCGCGCGCTGCTGCGCCTCGAACGAAGTCGCAAGCTATCACTTCTCGATAGCTGTGGCGCGGCGGGCACGGTTGAGCGCGGAAGTGAAGCGCGTTTCCTAGTCGCAGGCTTCGATCCTTTCGAGTTTATCGAAGCGCGCGGGAGTCGTGTAGAGATCGCGCGCGTTGGCGAAAAAACTGAAACACTTCACGCCCGCGATCCGCTCGCCGTGCTCGACGAACAATTGAGACGCTACGCTACACCGCAACCCTCGCCCGCGCCGTTCGGCGGAGCGTGCATCGCAACCTTCTCTTACGATCTCGCCCGCCGCTATGAACGACTTCCGCCTAAAATCGCCGCGCAAAGGAATGACGAACCCGACGCGACGTTCGCCTTTTACGATGCGCTCGTTGTGCATGATTATCTTCTCGCGCGTACAGAGCTCGTCAGCGTGCGCGGTGCGGAGCGTTTGGATGAAACTGAAGCCGCGCTCATTGAGTCACGGCGAGGAAATGAAGAATCGAAATCAAAAGAACAACCCGCGTTTAATTCATTCGCTCATGGGGCAAAGGAGCAACCGCGCGTTGAACGCGGGCGGGCTGTTTCCAACTTCACGCGCGTCGATTACATCGCCGCCATCCAAGAAATCAAAGAACACATCTTCGCGGGCGACATTTATCAAGCGAATCTTACGCAGCAGTTCATCTGCGCACTCGCGGACGACGACACGGTTGAAAAACTTTTCATGCGCCTGCGCCGCGACAACCCTGCGCCCTTCGCCGCTTTCGTTCGTCGTAGCGACGACACGGTTGTGAGTGCCTCGCCCGAACGGTTTTTGAAAGTTGAAGTTGAAAACAACGAGCGCCTGATCGAAACGTGGCCGATTAAGGGGACGCGCCCGCGCGGGACGAGCGCAAGCGAAGACGAGCGTTTGCGCCGCGAGTTGCAGGAAAGCGAAAAGGACAGAGCGGAGAACGTGATGATCGTTGATCTCTTACGCAACGATCTCGGCCGCGTCTGTCGCTTCGGCTCAGTCGAGGTGACAAGCCTTTGCGAGTTACAGACGAACCCGACCGTGTTTCATCTTGTCTCCAAAGTGCGCGGGCGCTTGCGTGAAAGTGTGACGGCGAGCGAAATCTTGCGCGCGACTTTTCCCTGCGGTTCGATCACGGGCGCGCCTAAAATTCGCGC
>JACCYN010000019.1 GCA_013696465.1 Pyrinomonadaceae bacterium | reverse complement strand
GACTGCACGAAGATCACGGACTTCTGCGGATCAATTCCGACAGCGAGATACAGGCGCGCGATCTCGCGGACTCTCTGTGCCAAAACTTTCGGGTCTTGCCGAGTGGTGAGCGCGTGCAGGTCGGCGATGAAGAAGTAGTTTTCGTAATCAATTTGAAACTGCAACCAGTTGCGCAGCGCGCCGATGTAGTTGCCGAGATGAATGGGGCCGGTCGGTTTGACGCCGCTCAAAAGTCGTTTAGGCATTTTGTACGAAAGCTCGCGCGGAGTTTGCGAACGATTGAAAACGCTTAAAGCCCCAGCAGATAGAAAAGTACGCTTTCAATTGGTCGGAAGATCGCGCGAAACAAGCCGAAGTAGATCGCTGCCATCAAAATTATAAACCCGTATTGTTCGAGCATCGCCAACGCAGGCTGCATACTTTCAGGCAAGAACGTCGCCAAGATTTTACTTCCGTCGAGCGGCGGAAACGGCAACAGGTTAAAGACGGCGAGCGACACGTTCATTATTAATGTCATCACCAGCAGCAAAGCCAAAGGTTCGCGCACTGAAGCCAACGCGCCACCTTCAGCGAGCGTTCCGGTCAACTGAAACACTTTGAAAATGATGAACGCACAGGTTGCGATTAAAAGATTCGCCATGATGCCTGCGCCGGAAACCATGACGTTCGCCAAATCTTTGTTGCGCCAATGCAAGGGGTTTACGGGTGTCGGCTTGCCCCATCCGATCAGTGGAATAGCAGCGAGCGTGCCGCCCGCGCTCGCAAAAATGAACCCCATGATCGGAATCAGGAGCGTGCCAATCGGATCGGTGTGCGAAACGGGGTTGAGCGTGACGCGACCGAGCAAGCGCGCCGTGTCGTCGCCGAATTTGTACGACATCCAAGCGTGCGCCGCCTCGTGCGCCGAGATCGCAAAGATCAGCACCACCATGTAGATGATTAATTGCCCCGCGTCGAAACCTTCCATTCTTAGCTCACCCCGGCCGAAAACAATTCTTGTTTTGAAATTATCACGCGCCTAAATGCGTGTCAAAAACCGCGCGCTCTGCTCGTTTAACGGACGCCCCTAACTTAGCAAAGCGCCTTGAATGCCAAGCGGCAGACTGTAAATCGTATCGTTCGTGGCGACGATCATTTCGCCTTTGTTGCTAAACGCCAACCCGACAACATTCATTCCGGCGACCGCCAACTCCGCCTTACTCCCGTCCGGGCTGATGCGAACAATGCCGCGCCGCCCGCGCAGAGAAGCTGCAACGTAGAGATTTCCGTCGCGGTCGAAAGCCAATCCTTGCGGGCGACCCAATCCGCGATAGAAAACGTTTGTGTCGCCATCTTCGTCAATGCGCATCACGGCGTCGAAACTCGAAACGGTCGGCCCCGTCACATACAACGCACCGTCCGCACCGAACGCCAAGTGATACGCGGACACGGAAGGCTCAAGCTGCGCCCATTCCTCCGCTTCGCCAATGCCGTTGATGCGGTGGATCGTTCCTTGACGGTCGCCCACGTACATGCGCCCCTGACGGTCGAAAGCGAGTCCCGTCGCTACACCCAAGTCGCGGGCAAACGGCGCTGCCTCATCAAACGTCGTCACGCGATATACAGTTTCATCCAAGCGGCTCGTCACGTACATCTGCCCGCTTGTGTCGAAAGCAATTCCCGTCGGGTTGACGATCTCGCCGGAGAAGGGAGAGAGTTCGCCATCGCTGCTAAGGCGCAGCAGAGAGATCGGCATTCGTTGTCCGCGCGAACCCGAACGGGTGACGTAAAGCGATCCGTCTTCCGGGTCGAAAGCGGGGTTGGCGACCATGTGCAAATCTTCCGCTAATTTCACCCCGACTGTTAAATTTTGTGGTTGACTGCGCGGCGCATCGGCGGCGGCAAGCGTCACCTGCGCGTTTGGGTTGCCCGAAACTTCCGGCACGCTCGCCATCACGCGGCGCGAACTTGCGGCGACGATCCATCCCCGTTCGTCATTGAAATACACCGCGCACGACCCGGACTGTTGGGCGTTGAAATTCTCGCACTCGACGTTTACGACGCCGCCCGGAATAGTTGCCGCCGGATCGATGCGCACGATCCGCCCTGCTTCATTCATTAGTTCAACATCCCTTCAATGCTAAGACAACAAGCAGGACGGTAAGCACACCAAACGTGAACCCTACAATGGCAAACGAGGTTTTGTTGGTTTTGTTTTCGCTGTCCTTCATGTCCTTGCTTCTCTAGCCCTTCTGGAATCCGAGTAACTTAAAATATGCGCCATATAATTTGACTGATCAGCGATAGCCGTCGAGCTATGTATTAAGAGTTGTTCATCATACGATGCGAAAGCTTTGACTGTCTAATTTGCGAGTCGTCCGCCCCGCCCGTCCGCGCCTCCGGCGTGGCAAAATCCACATTTGAAACAACCGCCTTTTTGTGCTTGCGTGAAGCCTTGCTGTGGTATAATCCCTTCACGGTCAAGCCTTGAAAGCTTCTTCCCTTAGGGGAAATAAGCGGTGCGCACTCGCACACGGTTTGTCGTAAGGATCAGGATGCTCAAGCGATTAAGCGACAGGTGTTCGCCGAGCAACTCAGGAAAAATCTCAGCGTCCCGTACCAAGTGCTCGCTTCCCTCTTTCTCTAACTACCAAGTATCTAAATACAAACACGGAAGCCGCGATTGCTCACAAGAGATGCGCGGCTCGTCTCTTTTGGCGTTTTTACACGGAGGTCTACTTTTATCAGCACCGTACACGGTAACACACAGGGGTTAAAGCAGAATCAACTCCGGCGGATCGAAAAGATTTACTCGCGCCGCATCGCGCCGCAGCAGATCGTCACGCCGGAGTTTGCGCGCCAACTCTCCGAACTCTCTCACGAAACGAACCGGCAACTTGGCGTGCTTGTTGATCGCAAAGGTTACGTGGAGCACGTCGTCGTCGGCGACGCCCGCCGCATCGAACTTCCCGACTTGCGCCGCACGCGCGTCGCGGCTGATCGCTTCCGGGGCTTACGCTGCATTCACACGCATCTGCGTGGCGAAGAACTCACGCAGGACGATTTAACCGATCTAGCCTTGCTGCGCCTCGATCTGATGGCGGCGATCAATGTTGACGAACGCACGGGTCTGCCCGGCGTCGTGCGCGCCGCGCATCTACTTCCCGCGAAGGCAAACGAGATTAAGGACGACGAAAACGGCGACCGCACATCGCAGTACGTTTTCCTCGAACCGCGCCAGCCTTCGCAACTCGACGTTGATTTTCTTCAACTGATCAATTCTCTTGAAGAAGAGATCGCGCGCAATCGCCGCGTCGCCCGCCGCTCCGAAGGACGCGACCGCGTGATCCTCGTCGGCGTCACGACTGATTCCGTCACCGAAGCCGAAGAGTCCATGAGCGAACTGCGCGAACTCGCTTTATCGGCTGGCATCGTCGTGCTTGATGAACTTATTCAACGTCGTCAGGCGATTGACCCGCGCACCGTGATGGGGCGCGGCAAACTCGACGAACTCATTGTGCGCGCCCTGCGCCTCGGCGCGGATTTAATCGTCTTCGACCGCGAACTGAGTCCCGCGCAAGTGCGCTCGATTTCGGAAGCCACCGATCTGAAAGTGATTGATCGCGCGCAACTCATCCTCGACATTTTCGCTCAACGCGCCGAATCGCGCGAAGGCAAAATTCAAGTTGAACTCGCGCAACTAAAATATCTTTTGCCCAGACTCATTAGCGGACAAGATTCCGCTTTCTCGCGGCTCGCTGGCGGCATCGGCGGGCGCGGCCCCGGCGAAACAAAATTAGAGACCGACCGCCGCCGCGTGCGCGACCGCATCAATCGCCTTGAACGCGAAATCGAAAATTTGCGCTCGCGTCGGCAGGAGCGTCGCAAGGCGCGCACGCGCCGCGAGTTTCCCGTCATCTCCATCGTCGGTTACACGAACGCCGGAAAATCCACGCTGCTTAACGCCTTAACGCAGAGCAGCGTCCACGCCGAGCAGCGCATGTTTGCGACGCTCGATCCGACTTCGCGCCGCCTGCGCCTGCCGCGCGAGCAGGAAGTGATCGTTAACGACACCGTAGGATTCATCCGCGATCTGCCGCCCGACTTGCTCGCTGCTTTCCGCGCCACGCTCGAAGAAATTAGCGGAAGCGACCTTCTTATTCACCTTGTTGACGCTTCCAATCCGCGCTGGGAACAGCAGATCAGATCGGTTGAAAAGATTCTCGCCGAACTAAAATACACGGAGATTCCCCGCCTCGTCGCGTTCAACAAAGCCGACTCGGTTAACGCGGAAACGATGCAAGCCATCCTGCGGCAAGCGTCTGAGGCGGGCGCGCGCGATTGTCTCGCAATTTCAGCGATGAACACGGAAAGCTTGCCGCCGATGCTTACAAGAGTCGGCGAGATTCTGGCGCGCAATCTCAACGAAAGCGACCACGCAAGCAGATATTCTGCGAAGCACGAGTACGCCGCGCACAACGCCTGAGGACAACAAGCCGAGCATGAGCCGACGACGCCCCCGTTTCTCTACATCTTTCAGTGCGCTCGCGCGCGCGGCGGTGGCGCGCTTCGCTTCCCGTCCGTTCAAATGGTTTTCGCCTCTGACGCGCTTGCTTCTCGGCTGCTTCTTGCTCACGCTCGTGACAACCCTGTTGTTGGCCAAACTCAACGCGCGCCTGCCCGCCGAGATTTACAAAGAAGGCGACGTTGTGCGCGCCAACGTGATCGCACCGGCCGATGTAACCGGCGTAGATGTGGGCGAAACAAATCGGCGGCGCGATGTGGTCATCGCCAACACGCCGACCGTCTGGAATTACGACACGACGCTCGCCGAAACTCAGGCGCAGAAGTTTCGCTCCGCGTGGAACGCTTTGCGACAAGAGAGCAGACAACAACGCGCCGAAGCGCAACCGCCCGCGGACAGCGTTGCTTCAGTCCTCAGTCCGCATCTCGCCGAGCAGAACACAACGGAACGCTTGACGCGAATTCTGCGTGAAGCTCACGCGGGCTATGTTTACGATGAACGAGATACGCAACACATCAAGCGAGAAATAAAAATCACCAACCCGCGCAGCGATTCGCAGATCGTCATCGCCGCCGATCAAAACCGTCTCGTTCCGCTCGCGGCTGCGCGGCAAAACTTGCGCGCGCGCATCGGTCAACTCTCCGGGTGGGCGCCGCGCGAACAAGAAGCGTTGGCTTCACTCGTGCTTCCGCTCGTCGCCGCCAATTTGACTTACGACGAAGCGGCGACCGAACGCAATTACGAAGAGGTGCTCGTATCGCTTCCTCCCGCTGTCATTTCTCTCAAGCGCAACCAAGTCGTCGCGCGCGAAGGCGACACCGTAACCGAACAGATGCTCACGCAATTCGCTGCCCTGCGCCTCTACGGGCAGACGGAGCGCCGCCCCCATCATCTGATCGGGCTTTTCATCCTCGTCGGCGCGCTCTACTGGGCGACGTGGAAATTCACCGAGCGCCGCAGCTTAAACAGCCGCCTGAGTTTGACGAAAGAAAAAGCCTTCGCGCTCGTCGGCTCGGCCGTCGTCGTGCAAACGATTTTGATGCGCGTTGGTTTCACGGTCGCCGACAGCATTTCGACTCACGCTCTGCGTCCGCCCTTAAACGATCCGACCGCGTGGGGCTTTGCCGTGCCCTTCGCCGCCGCCGCCTTGCTCGTCGCCCTACTTGTTGACACGCAACTCGCTTTGATTACGGGCGTGATCACCGCACTCTTCGCGGGACTGCTTGCGCCGAGCGGAATGCTGATGAGTTTCTACGCGATGATCTCCGCCTCGGCCGCGATCTATGGCATCGGTCGTTATCAGGAACGGCAATCAGTAACGCTCGCGGGACTCGTCGTCGCCGGAGTCAACGCGGTAATCGCGCTCGCCGTAATCTTAAGCGCGCAACAACCGTTGACCTTAAACTCTGTGCTGCTCGCCGCCGGGTGCGGCATCGCGGGCGGACTTCTGACGATCATCTTCACCGCCGGAGGGCTTCCGATCAACGAAGCCGCGTTTGATATTCTCACCGATGTTAAACTCCTCGAACTATCGAACGCCGACTTGCCTGTGCTCGGTCAACTCGCTTTGCGTGCGCCGGGCACGAATCAACATTCGCACGCCGTCGGGCAACTCGCGGAAGATGGCTGCCGCGCCATCGGCGCGAACGCCCTGCTCGCCCGCATCGGCGCGCTCTACCATGACATCGGGAAACTCGCCGCGCCCGAAATGTTCGTCGAGAATCAGACGGGAGCGAATCCGCACGACCAGATGCGTTCCACACAGAGCGCGCGGATCGTCATCAGCCACGTCACTTACGGATTGAAGTTAGGGAAAGAGATCGGTCTGCCGCAACAGATTTTAGATTTTATCCCGCAGCATCACGGCACACGCACGCTTCATTTCTTTTTACGCAAAGCGCAAGCCGAAGCGCGCGGGGGTGAGAGGATTAACGAAGAGGATTTCCGCTATCCGGGGCCGAAGCCGCAATCGAAAGAAGCGGCCGTGATGATGCTCGCCGATTCGTGCGAAGCCGCGACGCGCTCGCTCGCGCATCCCGACCCCGAAAACATCCGCCTCATCGTCAGCCGCATTTTCGACAGCGTCTTAAGCGACGGGCAACTCGACGAATGCGAGCTGTCATTCCGCGAACTACGCCTCATCCGTAAGACGATGATCCACTCGCTCGTCTCCATTCACCACGGCCGCGTTGACTACCCCGGCTACAACCCGCCGCCCCTCACCAACCCCCTGCAAGCCCTTCCGACATCAAACGGCAACGAGCACTCCGCCGCCTACGCGAACGCTTCGGAAGTTCCGATCAGCAAAGGCGGAGAAGTCGAAGACGAAGCGGTTTTGAGATAGCGACGACGGGCAAAATGAATGGTGTTAGGTTGCAAAACAAAGATTGCCTTGATTGGATAAAAGGTGATTATGAGGCGACACGCCGTATAACACGATTACTTTGAGTGTTATACGTATCTGTTCCGCGTAATCAGAAGTTAACCGTCGCAAGGAGGTCTCGTGCGGAACAACTACGTGCTTGTTGACCTTGAAAATGTTCAGCCGGAATCACTGGCTCAGTTGGCGCAAGAACACTTCAAGGTTCTCGTTTTTGTAGGCGCAAACCAGACCAAGCTGCCATTTGAGCTTGCAGCTTCATTGCAGCAGATGGGAAGCCGTGCCGAATACATCAAGATTTCCGGCAATGGCTCCAACGCGCTCGATTTTCATATCGCGTACTACATCGGCTTGCTGTCAGCATCCGATGCAACGGCCTACTTTCACATCATCTCGAAAGATGCAGGTTTCGATCCACTGATCCAGCATCTAAAAACCAAGAAGGTGCTAGCTGGCAGAGTCAAGGCGGTTACTGACATACCGCTCGTTAAAGCATCAAACTCAAAGTCGCCTGCCGAGCGGCTTGAGGTAGTTGTCGCAAAGCTTAGGAGACTCAAAGCATCCAAGCCGCGTACTGTTTCTACGCTCAAAAGCACTATCGCCTCGTTGTTTCAAAAGCAACTCTCCGACCAAGAGGTCGAATCTATAGTTCAAAGCCTTGTTACAGAAGAGTTGCTGTCCGTTTCTGGAACAAAGGTCTCGTACTCTTTGCCGAGCGACGGCTAACCCGTCATTGCAGCGGACTGCCTACGGCAGCCGCTGAACTCCAATGTTAAGTTTATTGCAATTGTTAGAATATTTCGCGCAGTTTTTTGTATGTAGTCGTGAGCTCTTCGGGGAGCACGCGCGTTTCGCCGATGGTCGTCATAAAATTTGCGTCGCCCGTCCAGCGCGGAAGGATGTGGAGATGAATGTGCGCGGCGACTCCGGCTCCGGCGGCGCGCCCCAAGTTCATGCCGAGATTAAAACCATCAGGCGCGTAAGCGGCGCGCAGTGCGGTTTGGCATCGAACGGTGAGGCGCATTAGTTCGGCGGTCGTCGCTTCGGATGCTTCATCTAAATCGGCGGTGTGTTCGTAAGGTACGATCAGGAGATGACCGCTCGCGTAAGGGTAGAGGTTGAGGACGATGTAGTTGTGTTCGGCGCGGTGAAGGATGAAGTTGCGTTCGTCGTGGGAAGGGTCGGCGGCGGACAGATCACAGAAGATGCAAGATTCGTCGTTCGCTTTCTCGCCACCCATGCCCGCGATGTAGTTGTATCTCCAAGGACTCCATAATCTATCCACAGCAATATCGCTCTTCGTTGTTCTTCTCTACATCAACGGCGGCGTTTGATCCGTATCGTTATCGCTTGCCTCGTCTCCGACAGGAGTTTGCGCGCCGATTGAATTTGACGGATTGTCTTCGTTGATTAACTCTTTTAATTCTTTGCCGGGTTTGAAATACGGCACGCGCTTCGCCGGGATGCTCACGGGGTCGCCCGTTTTCGGGTTACGACCGCGCCGCGCGCCGCGTTCGCGCACACGAAAGCTGCCGAAGCCGCGCAGTTCGATCTTCTCGCCGTGATTAAGCGTTTCGATGATGCTCTCGAAAACGATTTCGACGAGCCGCTCGGCATCCTTTTTCGTTAGCTCCGATGCGCGCGCCACGTCTTCAACCAAATCCGCTTTCGTCATAACCTTTGCCTTTTCCATATTTCAACCCCCTGAGAAGCGTTTAATTTGGAGTTGGATTTCCTTCGTAAGTTTCACTTATGAAGGAGAGGTAAAGTAACAGAAACGCTTCGCCATTAGCAAGCCGGAACTGTCTGTGACAAAACAGCTTAAGCACGCAGAACGAAGGAAAAAACTTGCGCCTGCGCTTTACCGTAAAGCGCAGGCGCAAAGGCGTCTTGAGCAAATTTCTGCGTAACGGCTTACCGTTCTCGCTCGCCGTTTCCGCCGCGCGGCGTGAAGTCTGCGAGTTCGCCGAGCGAAGCCATGCCGCCGCCGACATCAGACGAATAGTTGCGCGTCTCAGCCGCGGGTTCGGAATGCGCCGAAGCGCGAGCCGAAAGTCCGATCTTCTTGCTCTCCGGTTCGATCCTTAAAATCTTGAATTCCATTTCCTGACCGAGTTGCACAACATCTTCAGGCCTTTCCACCCGCTCGTCGGACAATTCCGAGACGTGGCATAAGCCTTCGAGTCCTTCGGCCAATTCGACGAACACGCCGAAGTTGGCGAAGCGCGACACTTTCCCGCGCACCACATCGCCCGGCTTGTGATCCGTGACAAATTGATCCCACGAACTCGGCTCGATGTCTTTCATTGAAAGCGAAAGGCGCCGATTCTCCGTGTCAATGCTCGTGATCACGGCTTCAATCTCCTGTCCCTTCTTCAAAGCTTCGGCTGGATGTTTAATGCGCTTCGCCCAAGAAATATCAGAGACGTGAACGAGTCCGTCAACGCCGTCTTCAACTTCAACGAACGCGCCAAAGTCCGTCAGGTTGCGCACGCGCCCCGTGACGCGATCACCGATGTGGTAGCGTTGCGTCAGACTCTCCCAAGGGTTCGCCTGAATCTGTTTCATGCCGAGGCTGATGCGGCGCGCCTTCGGATCAACGCCCAAGACTTCGACCTCAACCGTCTCGTCCGGGTTAACAAGCTTCGACGGATGCTTCATGCGCTTCGACCAACTCATCTCCGAGACATGGACGAGGCCTTCGACGCCGGGTTCGAGTTCGATAAACGCGCCATAGTCGGTGACGCTCGCCACCTTACCCGTGACGCGCGAACCAATGACGAAACGCTCTTCGGCCGATTCCCACGGATCGGGCAGAAGCTGTTTGTAGCCGAGCGAAACGCGCTCGCGCCCCCGGTCAAACTTCAAGACTTTCACTTGTACCGTATCGCCGACGTGAAACAGCTCAGCCGGATTTTGAAGTCGTCCCCACGACATATCGGTGACGTGCAGAAGGCCGTCAACGCCGCCCAAGTCAACGAACGCGCCGTAGTCGGTCAAGTTCTTGATCTGACCTTCGATGATAATGCTCTCTTCGATATTGCCCAAGGTTTCGCCTTTGCGACCTTCGTTCATCTCGTCGAGCAGGGCTTTACGGGAAAGCACAACATTCGAGCGCTTGCGATTAAGTTTGATAACCTTGAATTCAAATTCCTGATCGCGGAAGCTGTCGAGATTGCGCACCGGGCGCGAGTCAACTTGCGAGCCGGGCAGGAATGCGTCAACGCCGTTTACGTCTACGCGCAAGCCCCCCTTGACGCGCTCCGTGATGCGACCCTTAACGGGCGTGTCTTCGCGGTGCGCCCGTTCGAGATCATCCCACGCGCGCATCCGCATCGCGTCGCCGCGCGAAAGCACGGGATACCCTTCGGGCGAATCCATGCTCTTGATCATCACTTCAACTTCATCGCCCGCGCGCACCGTGATCTCGCCGTTTTCAGTGAAATCACTTTGCGGCGCAACGCCTTCGGACTTAAAGCCGAAATCAATTACCACGCCGCGTTCGGTGATGCCGAGCACTCTGCCCTTGACGACTTCGCCTTCCTGAAATGCGGCTTGCTCCTGCTCGTATTGATCGAGCATCGCGCCGAAATCCATGTCGCTTGATGAGCGCGCATCATCATCATCGTCGTCATCAGCCGCATTGTTGGGCGCACGACCTGTTGTTGCGCTGGTCGCGCGTGCGGCGGACGTAGCGCCGGAAGAAGCGGGTGTTGAGTCTGCCGTCACAGCAGACGTTGCTTGCTCTCCGGCGGACGGTGAAGCATTCGTCTCGGTTTGTGGTTGATCTCCGGTGACTTCACCTTCGTTTGGTTTGTTGTTCTCAGTTGACATTAGAACTCCTGTCCGACTTCCCCTCAAGATTCAAGGCGCGCGAAAAACTTTCTCGTTGACCAAGTGTGGCACGTCGCAACGGGCGACAAGCCTTCGTGTCAAGCGACGAGCGTTTCGGGCGGCCGAAATTCTACCTGATCAAAGTTAGGGGCAATGATTCGGGTTTAAGAGAGTCGCGGCGGGGATGTGAGGCGTTATCGTTTGGAAAAGTTAGTCGCAAATGTTTTAATTTCCGTTGTGCCCTTGGATCACCCGCGTGACCCGCTTTAATACCAATTACCCTTGTTCAATAGATAGAGCCGCAATGTACACGGCGGCGCAACCGACTGTCAAGGAATATGGAACATTAATCTGACCGTGAAAGTGAAACGGCGCGGAAATTTTATTTCAATTTTCCGCGCCGCCGCACTAAATTACGCTTCGTGAGATTCAGTTTCCGGCAGTCGTCGCCGCCGCGTCTCCTGAAGAGTTGCGCTGCATCGTGTAGATGCCCGCCGAGTGTGAGCCGACAAAGATTTTCTCCTTGTCGTTCGGATCAAAAGCGAGCGACCACACGCGGCGGCTCGGCAGATTGGGGTCAACGCGCTGCCAACTCGCGCCCGCATCCGTCGAACGATAGACGCCGCCGCCCTCGCCCTTGTCCCACGCATTGCCGACGAAAATCTCGTCGCCGTTCGCCGGGTTAATGAGAATGCTTGAGTAAGTGCCGATGGGCAGTCCGCCGCCGCGCCGCATCCATTTCTCGCCGCCGTCGTGCGACACCCACAGTGTCTGCGTCGTGCCTATGTAAACATATGCGGAGCGTTGCGGGTCTTGTTTAATCGCGTTGACGGGGACGGTCGTCGGTACACCAGCAACTTGCCCCCAAGTCTTTCCGCCGTCGCGCGAGACGAGCGCGCCCGACTTCGCCGTGCCGACATATATGGTCGGAGGATTTTGCGCACCCACTGAGATGCAGAGCGTGCGCGCGTCGAAATTTCCCGCGTAAGCGATTCGCTCCCACCCGACCGTCGGATCGTATGTGCGGAAGAGTCCCGCGTTAGTCGCAGCCAAAATTCCTTTGCGACCGTTGCGCTCATCAGAAGTGTAGGCGAGCGCGTTAATGGTGTCGGTTAGAATAACGGGCGTCGCCTGTTGAATGCTAACAACTGTGGACAGAGTGGAATTAAGCGTTCCGCCCGCGAGACCGAGCGCGACGAGCGTCGCTTCGTCAAGTTTACCCGTCTGCGGAATGCTCTTGTCCGATTGAAACTTGCGGAGCGCCGCGGTCGTGCGCGTGCCCAACATACCGTCGGGCGTGCCGACATCGTAGCCCGCGATGGCGAGCGCCTCTTGCGCGCGCTTCACTTGCTCGACGAGCGTGGA
>JACCYN010000009.1 GCA_013696465.1 Pyrinomonadaceae bacterium | reverse complement strand
TATCTATCTATCGGTTCACTTACTGAACGGTTACGTTAGTTTTCCTCTTCATTCGGCGCGGCAGCATTTCCGCGCGAAAGAAGCCAGTAAAACGGCAAGCCGAGCAGGATTAAAACGATGCCGGTGATGGACTGACGCGGAGCGGTCATCAAAGTGTTGACGAGCAACCAGCCCGTGACGAGCAGGAAGACGACGGGCACAACGGGATAGCCCCACGCGCGGTAAGGACGTTCCGCGTCGGGCATCCGGCGGCGAAAGACGAAGACGGAAGCGGTCGTCAACCCATAGAAAATCCACGAGCCGAAGATCACGTAATCCGTGAGGGTGTCGAACGAACCAGAAAGGGCAAGAACGCCAGCCCAGACTCCCTGAAAGATGAGCGCCACGACGGGCACGCGCGTGCGCGGGCTGAGTTGCGCGAGCGCGGTGGGGAGCAGGCGGTCGCGCGACATCGCGTAAGGCACGCGCGCGCCCGTCAAAATCGAGGTGTGGAGCGTGCCGATTGACGACGCGGTGAGGCACAGGGCAATCAGCCCGACAGCGAGCGGGCCTAAAAAGGTACGTGCCACTTCCGCCGCGACCGAAGAGGTTTTTGAGACGCTCGCTATTTCGGCGGGCGGCAGAGCGTAGAAGTAGGCGAGGTTAACGAAGACGTACAAAGTGATAATCGTAAACATCCCCGCGATTAGCGCGATGGGGATGTTGCGCTGCGGGTTTTTGACTTCGCCCGCCACGAGCGTCAAGTTGTTCCAACCGTCGTAGCCCCACAACGCGCCCAACATGGCCGCGCCAAACCCTGCGACTCCCGCGCGCGCCGCTTCAGGAACTCCTTCACACAATCCGCCTGCGCCCGTCAAATTGAAGTTACTGAAGCTACCCTGCGCCGTGAGCAGAAACGCGCCGAAGCCGATGCCTAAAACGAGCGCGATTTTAACGACGGTTAAAACGGAAGCGATGCGACCGCTAGAGGTCACGGATGCACAGTTGATCAAAGTAAACAACGCGATGGCGGCGAGCGCTATAACTTGCCCCACGCCGAAGACAAACTCGCCGCCGAAGAGGGGCGCTCGAAAGAAAACTCCTTCGAGCGCACCCGTCGTGCCCGCGCCCTTCGTCGCTTCGTTGAGGAAGATAGCGAGCGCGACGGCAACCGACGCTTGCGAACCCGTTTTAGCGATGAAGATTTGCATCCAGCCGTAGAGGAAGCCGGTAGCGCGCCCGTAAGCGTTGCGTAAGAAAACATATTCGCCGCCCGCCTTCGGCATCATCGCGGCGAGTTCCGCGTATGTAAGCGCACCCGCGAGACTCAACAATCCGGCGGCGACCCACACGGCGACGACGCGATTGGGCGTGCCAACGTTGCAGGTCATCACGCGCGCCTTTAGAAAGACGCCCGTGCCGATGACGTTACCGATCACAATGGAGACGGCGGCGATGAGACCGAGACCACGAACAAGATCAATACGGTCGCTAACCTGATCGCTTTGCTGCGTTGACATAAAAGTTTTGATAAGCAATAAGATTCAAATTGGAAGAGAAGGGCGAGCGCTTTGTCGTCGGCGCGCGAAGTATAGTGTTCTAAACAAAGCGGCGTCGTCAAGCGAGGAAAGTATGAGAGATGTAGCGGAAGAAATTAATTGGCAAAAGGTGAGGGATGATTTCCCCATCACGAAGCGTGTGGCGTATTTGAAGAGCGCGGCGACGGGGCCTCTGACGCGCCGCGTGGCGGATGCTCCGGCGGAGTTTTACCGCGAGGTGATGGAGGAGGGCGACCGCAAATGGGAAGAGTGGGTTGCGCGGCGCGAAGCCGCGCGAAGCCGCATCGCCGAAATGATTAACGCCGACACAGACGAAATAGCTTTCACATCAAACACCTCGACGGGAATGAACATTATAGTTGACGCGCTCGAAAATCGTGGTGACGTGCTCTCGTCGGAGCTGGAGTTTCCCGTAACGACCGTGCCGTGGCTGCATCGCGGCGTTCCTGTTCATCTGTTGAAAGCAGTTAACGGCGAAGTGCGAACCGAGGACGTGCGCCGTGCGATGAATGAACGGACGAAGATCATTGCTATCAGCCACGTTCAATACTCCAACGGCTTTCGCGCAGATTTGGAAGAGCTTGGAAATAATAAAAGCAATCACTACTTTGTGGTGAACGCGAGCCAGTCGGCGGGCGTGTTGCCGATTGATGTGAAGCGAATGCGCATTGACGCTTTGTGTGCGACGGGGCACAAGTGGATGCTCGCCGGACTCGGCACGGGATTTCTTTATCTCAGCCGCGAGCTTGTGGCGGAAACTTCTCCGCGCGCCATCGGCTGGTTAAGCGTCGAGGACGCTTTCGGAATGCGCAACAATGAATTCAGTGTGCGCAAGGACGCGGCGGCGCGCGCGGAGTTGGGCGTACCGCAGTTTGCGAGCATATTTGCGTTCGGCGCGGCGACAAATTACCTGATGAATTTAGGAGTTGAAAATATCGAACGACGCGCGCTTGAACTCAACCGCTTTTTAACCAACCGTCTCATCGAATCGGGATGGCGCGTGCTGTCGCCGCTCGCAAATGAAAAAGCGCGCTCGGCGGAAACGCTCGTCGCTGTGGAACAGCCATCGCAAGCGGTCGCGCGTCTTTTTGAGCGCGGCGTGGACGTAACGCGCAAATCGCAAGGCATTCGCGTCGCCACACATTTTTTCAACAACGAAGCGGACATCGAGCGATTAATCGAAACATTAAATGAGATGCGTTGAACGAATAAGCGCGCGAATTTGAAATGAGAACTGAGGGTCATTTTTGCGGCTTGCCATATGAGCGACGAATCGTTATGTTGTTGCGGCAGAAATGTTCAAGTCATTCACAAGGAAGGATTAAACAACATGGATTGGATGAACCAATTAAGCGGTTTGCTGCAACAGTATGGCGGCGGGGCGAATGCGGCGCAGGCTCCGGCTCAAGTGGATAACGATTTCGACCGCCTCGCGCAGTCCGCTCCAAACTCGGCGGTCGCCGACGGACTCGCCGCAGCCTTTCGCTCCGAGCAGACGCCCGCCTTCGGGCAGATGGTGTCGCAACTTTTCAATAACTCGAACGGGCAGCAACGCGCCAGCTTACTCAACACGCTGATCGCGGCGGTCGGCCCGACCCTCGTCGCGCAACTTCTTTCCAAACGCGGCGGTGGATTGTCAGGACTCGCAGGCCTGCTCGGCAGCGGCCAGCGCGAGGTGACGCCCGAAGAAGCCGAACAGATTCCGCCCGACGCCGTGCAGGAGATCGCCGCCTACGCCGAGAAGAAAGACCCGACAGTGATCGATCAGATTAGTGACTTCTACTCACAACATCCGACGCTCGTGAAAGTCCTCGGCGCGGCCGCCCTTACCATCGCGCTCTCGCAGATCGCGCAACGCCAACAACGCGGGGCTTAAGCTTTTGACGCGAAAGGCGCGAAATGTGTTGTTTTCTGGGCATCTAATTTTCGCTATTCGTTGCTCGACTCCCGCGTTATGCCTTCTGCGCCAGCACCGCCGTTTTGCTCCAACTGATCGGATCAATTAGCGGAAAGCGGTGATGCTCTACGAGGCGGAAGTAGCGCGAGGTGTTTTCCATCACTTCTTGCGGCGTGTGGCTTTTGAAGTGGAACATATATTCGAGAATTGTGGTCATCGGCGAAGGGTACACGGGCAGGTGGAGGAAGTAGCCGCCGGGCGCGAGCACGCGCGCTAACTCGCTCATGCCTTCGTCTAAGGGCACGTATTCGAGCGCACCGCTGGTGACGATAAAGTTGAAACTGCCGTCACTGAAAGGCAAGCTCAAGACGTTGGCTTGCAGAAATGAGACTCTGTGTTTTGTGCGGGCGGTTTCAAAGATGGCGTGGCGGGCGGTGGCGATTGACGACGCCGAGAGATCAAGCGCGGTGATGTGGGATGGCGTGGTTAGAGCTTTGAGTAGGGCGAGCGTCAGCAGCCCCGTGCCGCATCCGGCGTCGAGCACGCGCGCTCCGGTGTCGAGCGGCAGCGGATGAGTTCTCAGGTAACGCTCGATTGAGCGCCCGTAGCCGTTAAGCTTGAAAGTTAAGTTGTAGAAACGCGCGATGCGATCATAGAAATGCCCCGCGCCCGTTTCCGTCGTCTCTCCAATTTTGTTCGCCCAACCTTGTGCTTCAGCCATACAAAAATCGTTTGGAGACGAGCGCGCTTTGCTTCGCGCAACGGCTCGCCCCGGAAAGAATCAATCTCAAATCAATTTCGTTGTGACAGCATAACAAAATATCCGTCCGAGGGGATGAATTTGTGCCGCTGTGCTTGTAATTAAATTGTAAGATTTACGATTAAGTAAAAAAAGCATATTGGCGTTTTTGACGTTGAAACGGAATTGTTCGCTTGGGGTGCGTGGCAAGCGGAGCGCGCAGAACGTCGTTTATGAGGATTTCACGGCAGGAGAAAAATGTGTAAAATCAATTCCTATGAAACGCTATCTTCCCTTTGTGATCATCGCTGCGGTACTTGCCGCCGTCGCTTTCGTCGTGCTGTTTGCGGGCGGGCGCTCCGCTCCGACGCCTAATACGAATCAGAATCTTCTCAACATCCCTTACCGCGCGGCGGCAGGCGCGGAGCCGCCGCACGCGCACGGCAGCCCGAACGCGCCGGTTGTTTTGGAGGAGTTTGGCGATTTTGAATGCCCGCCGTGTCGCCGTCTGCATCCGGTCTTGAAGCAGATCGAAACGGGTTATTCCGGGCGCGTGCGCGTCATCTTCCGTCAACTGCCGCTCTCGGAGATGCACGCGAACGCTTTGCCAGCCGCGCGCGCTTCGGAAGCCGCCGCCATGCAAGATCGTTTCTGGGAAATGCATAACCTGCTTTATGAAAAGCAAGATGAGTGGAAGGCGAAGCCGAACGCGCGCCTCACGTTCGTCGAGTACGCGCGCACGCTCGGAATGGACGCGGACAAATTCGCGCGCGACATGGATGGGGAAGCCGTGTACGACCGCATCATCGCCGACGGGCAGCGCGCCAATTCACTTGGCGTCAATGGCACGCCGACCGTGTTGCTCAATAACCGCGAGTTGTCGTATGCCGACATTAGCGCGGCACACAGGTTTCGCTCGCTGATTGATGCCGCGCTTCGTGAAAAAGGTTTGTGAAGGAAAGCGAATCGCAACCCGCCACAAGCGTTCAATCAATGCCGCGCAGCAAACTCGCGGGTACAACGAATTTGTATGCGCTGGCCGCCTTCGTCGCGCTCGCCGGATTATTTGACGCGCTCTATCTAACCATCGAACACTTGCAGGGGCGAAGCGTGCGCTGCACCGCAACGAGCGGGTGCTCGGAAGTGCTCGGAAGTCATTACGCTGTGATCGGCGGCGTGCCGCTTGCCGCTGTCGGCGCGATTGCTTACTTCACCGTCTTCAGTCTGGCGACGCTCATCGCCTTCGGTCACACGCGCTTGCGGAGCGTTTTCAGGATCATCGTCGGCCTGATGTGCGGAACGAGTTTGTGGTTGCTGTACGTGCAGGCGTTTGTGCTGAAAGCTTTCTGTCAGTATTGCTTGTTGTCGGCCGGTTTAAGTTTAGTGCTCGGCGGCATCGTCATTGTTGATTGGTTTTTGCACAGGGGCGAGTGAGCGACGTTGAGTTTTGTAAGTCGAAAAGAATCCGTTGTAATTCAACTTAACTCTTCGAGTTCGCAGCGCAGAACTTCGGCTACGCTCCAGCCTTGCGCAATTGCGCCGCGCGGCGCGTGAGGCGCGTCCGCATCAAAAATCTCGGAGATTTGTCCCAGCCCCGCGACGCTCAAATGATTGCGAAACGCCCGTGTCCATTCGCGCGCCGTGCGCACGCTCTCCGGCGACCCCCGATGAACTTTCAAATATGCGGTAATGAACGGCCCTATTAACCACGCCCATACCGTGCCTTGATGGTAAGCCGTATCGCGCGCCCACGAATCACCCGTGTAAGTTCCCCGATAATTTTTGTCTTTGGGCGAAAGCGAACGCAGACCATAAGGTGTCAGCAGCTCTTGTTCGACTTTAGCGACAACCGCGCGTGCCCGCTTCTCGTCATCCAAGATCGCGTGGGGAAGACTGACGGCGAAGATTTGGTTCGGGCGCACGCTCGCGTCCTTTCCGCCGTCATCACTGATGCAATCGAACAAACATTCTTCCCCTTCGTTCCAGAAAAGTTTGTTGAAACTCGCGCGCGCATCCTTTGCACGCTCCGCGCAGTGTGTTGCCCATGAAGTGTCGCCGAAAAGATTTGCCATCGCCTCAATGCTGCGCAAGGCATTGTACCAGAGCGCTTGAATCTCGACGGCTTTACCCGCGCGGGGAGTGACCACGTAGCTGTCTACTTTTGCGTCCATCCACGTTAATTGCGCGCCCGCTTCGCCCGCGCGCAACAACCCGTCCGCATCAACTGCAATCCCGTATCGCGTGCCGCGTTCATGCCACGCGATGATCTCTTTCAGCCGCTCGTAAAGATGTTGACGAACGAAATCAGAATCCGTGCGGCGCGTGAGTTCGCTCGTTGCGTGCACGAACCAGAGTGTTGCGTCGGCGGTGTTGTACGCAGGATCGCCGTCAGCGTCGGGGAAGTAGTTTGGAATCAAACCATCTTTAATGTGGCTGGCGAAGTGGAGCAGGATTTCGCGCGCCGCGTCGTACCGCTTCGTGGTGAGGGTTAATCCCGTGAGCGCGATCATCGTATCGCGTCCCCAATCCGTAAACCAATGATAACCGGCGATCACCGAACGACCCGCGTAGCGCGGCGATTGGCGGCGCACGACAAATTGATCGGCGGCGGTTAAGAGTTGTTGCACGTAAACGTCTTGGCTCGGCATCTCGTTCGCCACGCGGCGACGCCGTGCGCGTTCCGTCTTTTCCAACGCGCCCGCTTCACGCGCATGGTGTTCGTTTGTTGAGGCGATGATATTTCGCGTCGCGTCGCTTTGGAGTTCAAAACGGAGGATGCACGGGTTGAATAAATCTTCGCCAGCATCGAAGCCGCGCTCGCGCTCCGCCCTGTACTCAAACTGTCTGTACCACACTTCCGTCTTAATCCATTCCGTCGCATCGTGCACAAGGTGCAGTGTTGACTTCTCAGCATCGTTTGAATCGAGACGCAAAGAATCTGACTCGATTGTTGTATGCAAAGCAGGTGCAGAGTGCTCGCGTCTCAGAGCGTGGTAATCGCGGAAAGCGACGAGTGGACGTACTTCAAGCGTCGCGCTGGTGGTCGCTTGTTCCGGGCGTAAGTTCTTCAACGCATAGCGGACGACAATCGTGTTCTCGCCGTGAATTATAAAGACGCTTTTAACGAGTTCAACATCGCCGCAGCAAAACGTGAACACGGGAAACGGATCAAGGTGAAAGTTTGTTTGCAGACGAAAACCTTGCGGGTGAACGACGGCCGGAAAGTAGTTGTTAGTCGAAAGCTCAAACTTTTCTTCGTTGATAATAAGAGTTTCTTCCAACTTAGAAAGCAACACGCGGCGTGCGGTCGGCGGGCGTATGGCGGCGACGAGCAGCGCGTGGTAGCGGCGCGTGTTCATCCCGGAAACGGTTGACGAAGCGAAACCGCCGATGCCGTTTGTCTCTAACCATTCGCGTTCTGCGCTCATCTCAAAGTCACCGCAGACGGAGGCGTTGAAGTTAATCATCGAATAAATCCCGCTCCACGAATAGGCTATTCAACTTTACGGATGTTTTGTAGCACACCAAGGCGGCAAACGGCGCAAGAAAACTCCCACGCCCGCGTTCTAAGAGCGGAAAATTCTGATTGCGAGGAGCAAGCGAGAAGATGAATAAAGAATTGAGCGTCAGATTTGTTGCCCTGATGTTGTGCATTGCCTTTAACTTTAACGTCGTGGCTGACGGGCAGACGACGAGAGCGAACCGCGAGACGAGCGCAGTAGAGCGCGATGGAAACAGGTTTACGAATTTTGATGTTGATGTGTTAATTGCCGGGAGGCGTCTGGAGAAGTACGCGGCGCGCGGCAGATTCTACGTTGAGGCTTTGGAAGAAGCTGAATACGAGTTGCGCATACGCAATCCGCTTCCGGTGCGCGTCGCCGTCGCGCTCTCGGTTGACGGCTTGAACACGATTGACGCGCGGCGCACGACCGCATGGGGAGCAAGCAAGTGGGTGATCGAACCTTACGGAACGATCACAATCGGCGGGTGGCAGATGAGTTCCGCGCGGGCGCGTCGTTTCTACTTTACAACTGAAAAAGATTCTTACGCGGCGCGGCTTGGCCGGGTTACGGACTTAGGAACAATCTCCGCCGTCTTTTTCCGCGAGCGACAACCCGTCTCAATCACCGCGCCATCGCCGCGCGAAACGGAAGACAATGACGCGCAACAATCTTCGGAGCGAAGAACGCGATCAAGGAACACAGATGAGTCGGCGCGCATCGGAACTTCTTCGACCGCGCCCCGACCCGACGACACAAGCGCTGCGACCGGCATCGGACGCTCCGTGACTCACGACGTGCGACGCATCGGCATGAATCTCGATTCACAACCGATTACTGCCGTCACGCTTCGCTATGAATACCGCGCCGCGCTCGTTCGTCTCGGCATTCTGCCGCGCACAATCACCAACTCAGATGTTTTGCGAAGACGCGAACGCGCTCGCGGTTTTGAAGACGGTTATTGTCCTGAGCCGCGCCGCTGAAACTTGAGTTGCCGTCAGCGAGCAGCATCTGGCATTACGCAGCAGCCCATGTTGAAAGTTATCGCTCCACAGCAGCCAGTCAACCGCGCCGTCTTTGCGCGCGATGAAATTGTCGAGGCTGTTGGCAACGCCGAACGTTACTTTTCGCATTCCGAACCGCCTTTATTGTTTTGAACCGGAGCCGCCGGGCTTCTGACTGCCCATCCCCTCCTCATCGCTCGGCTTCTCGCTGCCCATATTTTCCTTGCCGGACTTTCCCGCCCCCATGTTGCCACCGCTACTGCCGTCGCCGCTCGCTTGTTCCTCTTTCTGATCACTGCTACCAGATTCTTCCTGCTTCTTTTTCTCTTGTGCCTTATCTTTCTGATCTGCCATAGCGTTTATCTCCTTTTATACTGTTTAACCCAAGCTATCGGTGGTGATTCAAATTTTGTGATGGGCTGATTTGAACCATTGCTCGGCGGATAAATGTTTCATCTGGCTTATTCAGCAGAAACATCGGTTATGTAACGCGAGCATCTAACGCACGTTTTATTGAACCGCGCATGATAATACCAATTCTGCGTATTATCTTGTTAATTGAGTCAAGGTAACAAATCTTTGTCGCTCACCCATCACAAACATCTCAGTGCGAACGTGGTAAATGATTACCGTGCTCTTTATCCGCAGGGTTATCTTTGCGGGCGCAAGTCGCGTGTGTAAAGTTGGCTGTAGGCGCGATAGTTTGCCATCACTTTGGCGACGTAATCTTTCGTTTCGCTGAACCCGACTTCGGAGGTGAAAAC
>JACCYN010000004.1 GCA_013696465.1 Pyrinomonadaceae bacterium | reverse complement strand
TGAAGCTGCTCGACCATGCCACCTTGCGGCGTCTGCACCGCGAGGAAGTGCGCGAGCTCGGACGCATTTACCGCCGCACGGCGTCTGACCTTGCAATCGCCCGCGCCGAATCGCGCGACCCGCGCCTTGTCAGCTATCTCAATAGCCTTGTCATCCGCGCGCATGGTCGCATCTACCGCGCCGACGCGCAAGAGGGGCGGCAGCGGCTAAAGAATTTCTTCCTGCGCGATTTCCCGCAAACCTTTCGCCGCACGTGGAAGTTTACCGCCGTTGCGTTCGCTGTCTTTATGCTTTTCGCGGTCGTTGGCTTCGCAGGAAGTTGGCGCGACGCGGAGTTTTCCGAACTCGCCGGAGTTTCGCCCTTCTTCCGCGAACTCGTCATTAACACGGAGACGCGCTGGTGGAAGCGACTCAACGACGCGAATCAAGTCGGCGCGAGCGAAATCGGCACGAACAACATCGCTGTCACCTTCTACGCTTTCGCGCTCGGCGCAACGTTCGGACTCGGCACGCTCTACGTTTTAGCCAACAACGGCGCGAGCATCGGCGCGGTGCTCGCGCTTACATACCGCGCCGGATTCGGCAACGAGTTACTGGCCTTCATGTCAGGGCACGGCGTGATTGAGTTGACGTGCATCTTCATCGCGGGCGGCGCGGGGCTGTTGATCGGAAGCGCGCTCCTGCTGCCCGGCGATCTCACGCGCGCCGACGCACTCAAACAACGCGGCGCAGAGAGCATCCGTCTGATCATCGGCTGTGTTCCGTTGCTCGCCGTCGCCGGAATCATCGAAGGCTTCATCTCGCCCGCCGAGATTAGCCCCCTCATAAAATTCGGCATCGCCGCGCTCACGGGGTTGTCGTTATACTCTTATTTGTTGCTGGCAGGGAGAGAGGAAACGTAATTCGATTTCGCTCACATTTGTTTTTGTACGTTCGTAACAAGCATGTTCTTCGTCGCTAAAATTTCCCGCGCCGACGCACGATCTCCCGTACAACTAATTCGGCGCGGCGCGTCGAAATACTGCAAGCTGAATCCTAAACTTGAGTACAACTCAACGATGCGCATCGTCGCTTGATTAGAAAGCACGACGGGCACGGATTGAATTGCCAACCATTCTGCGACGCGCATTTGATCCAGCCACGAAAACCCGCCCGCGCTGTAAGTTGTAAATTCCACATCGTAGGGCGGATCGGCGTAGATGAAATCCGTTGATGCAATTTCGATCTTCTCAAAATCTCCGTTCGTAAACGTCCAGCGACTGAACGCTTCGCGGTAGTTGTCGAAGTCCCTCGCGTAGTTGATCGTCTTGTGACTGCCGAACGGAACATTAAATTCGCCGCGCCGATTGAAGCGACACAAGCCGTTGAAGCAAGTACGGTTGAGATAGTAGAACAGTTGCGCCGCCTCTGCGCTCCTGTCTTCACCCGCTTTGACAAGCCCATTGAAACGGTCGCGGTGACGATAAAAAGTCGCCTCATCGTTGCGCGTTTCAATCGTGATTTGAAGTCCGCTCCGCACTCGCTTATAAAAATTTATTAAATGCAGGTTCGCATCGTTCAGCAATGCCTGTTCAGGTTGCAGCCCAAGCGCGACGGCGAGGCCGCCACAGAAAGGTTCGACAAGACGAAGGTTTTTGTATTCACGCCAGACGGATTCGAGATGTGGCAACAGCCATGTTTTTCCTCCCGCCCATTTTAATGGCGGATGCGATTTAGTTTTTGCATTTGAATTCGCTTCAGTGCAACCCGGACTTCTCACAACCTGCCTTGCTCCTTCACGCGAATGTAAGTTTCAAGTAGCACGGGGACGAGCGCGGCCGTCGTTACGTCTAAAGCCAAGCCGCCTTCCTTTTCCACGCGGCGTAGGGCTGATTCGCGTTGGTGAATGATCTCTTCGGCGACGGATTGCGTGAAGAGTTCGTTTCTGTTTTGCGGCGCATCTTCGACTGCCGCTTTCAGATCGCGGTCGGCGATGGTAACGACCAACGGCAGATGACGCGGGCGCAGCAATCTTAGCGACTTCAGAAGTTCGCGCGATCCTTCTTCGTCAACCAACTCGGTGAGCACGACGACGAGCGCGCGTCGTCTGCAATTAGATGAGATAAACTCGAAGGCACGCGCGTAGGACGGCTCGATCAGTTGCGGCTCCTGTGCGTAGAGGGCTTCGAGCACGCGGTCGGTGTGTTCGCGCCCGCGTCCGGGCGGAACGTATGCCTCGACGTGACGGCCGAAGGTAAGAAGTCCGGCATTATCGCCGCCACGCGACGCCGCCGACATCAAGGCGAGCGCCGCGTGAACGCCCGCATCGAATTTCGTTTCGCCTTCGACGCGCGTTGTCATCAAACGCCCGGCGTCTAACGCGATCATGATCGTCTGATCGCGCTCGATCTGGTATTGCCGCGTCGTGAGTCGTCCGCGCCGCGCCGTCACCGCCCACGAAACGTGGCGCAACTCGTCGCCCGGAACGTAATCGCGCAGACTCTCGAAATCGCGTCCCTCGCCGCGCCACGACGCGCGACGGTGCGCCGCCACCAAAGAACGCACGCCCAACGCTTTCAACTCTGCTTCGCGCGCCCGCCTGATGTTCGGATAGACTTTAACTGTTTCATTTTGCTCGATGCGCCGCTCGCGCCAGACGAGACCGAAGCGCGAAAGATAACGAACGGCGATTGCACCGAACGCGAAACGTCCGCGCCTCGGCGGGACGAGTCCGTAACGAAGTTCGGCCGTCGTCTGCGCTTCGACGCCAAGGCGCGCTTCACGCGAAGACGTGAGACGCATTTCAGGCGGGTGTTCGTCTTTCAAGATGATCGTCTGGCCGCGCCTCGTGTTGTTCGAGACGCGCACGCGCACTTCCGTCTCCGTCCCAAGATGAAAGCGCCCTTCAATTCCGCGTTCGACGCGCACCTCTTCCGGCATCCGGCTTATCCGGTAATCAACGACGACAAAAATGAAAAGCAGTAGATCGTAAGCAACTGTCGCCCAACGCAAAGCGGGTCGCCCCCACGAAAGCGAAAGCGGGATGAAGCCGACGAGCAGGAGAAGGTAAAAGAGGCGTGTGAAGACGAAGCGCATGAACTTAAGGCAAAAGTGAAAAGGCGAAAATACGGATGAAGAACTATACTTTATTTCTTCACTTTTGCCTTTTTACTTTTGCCTTTTCCTCACCTTGGTACTTCCGTCGTGTTCAAGATTTCCGTAATCACAGTGTCTGGGGTCGCGCCGTCAAGTTCGGCTTCAGCGCGCAAATTGAGACGATGACGAAGCGCGGGGCGGGCGATGTCGCGCACGTCGTCGGGCGTCGGGAACGAACGTCCGCGCATCGCGGCGAGAGCTTTGGCGCACATCAGCAAGGCGATTGAACCGCGCGGGCTGGCGCCGTTGGCGATTGCAGGATGTGCGCGCGTGCGCCCGACGATCTCCACGACGTAGCGCTGCACGCCCGGCTCAGTTCGCGCGGCGCGCACCTCATGGCGGCAGCGCGCAATTGCGTCGCCTTCGGGAAGCGGGCGAACGTCAATTTGCTCCAAGCGGCGCGAATTAAAGCCCTCGTCCCAGTTGCGCACGATTTGTTGCTCTTCATCAACGGTCGGGTAGCCGATATTGATCTTCAACAAAAAGCGATCAAGCTGCGCTTCGGGCAGCGGGTACGTGCCTTCGTACTCAATCGGATTTTGGGTCGCCAAGACAGTAAAGAGCGGGGAAAGCGGATGGAGTTCGCCGTCAATCGTCACCTGCCTCTCTTCCATCGCTTCTAAAAGCGCGGCTTGCGTTTTTGGAGGCGTGCGATTGACTTCATCGGCGAGCAAAATGTCCGTGAAGATCGCGCCGCGCCGCAGGGCGAACGAGGAAGTGGCGACGTTAAAGACGTTCGTGCCCGTGATGTCAGAGGGCATCAGGTCGGGCGTGAATTGGATGCGTCCGAAGTCGGCCCCGATGATGCGCGCGAGCGTCTTAACGATCAGAGTTTTCGCCGTCCCCGGAACGCCCTCGACGAGCGCGTGGCCTTCGGC
>JACCYN010000003.1 GCA_013696465.1 Pyrinomonadaceae bacterium | reverse complement strand
GAGTCGTGATGGACTGTTTTCGACGAAAGGCGCGGCGGTCAACGAAGGAGGCACACCGACGGTGGCTTTGGTTCTGACAATTCTGCTGGCGGTCATCTTGGCGGCAAGCGGCACGTTTGAATCCCTTCTTGCCATCGCTGCGTTTATGGGCTTAACGGTTGATGTTTCCGTTTACGTTGCATTGTTCATCTTGCGAAAAAGAGCGCCGGATATGCCGCGTCCGTTCAAAGCACGAGGCTATCCGTTCATACCGTTGATCGTTTTAGCGGTTTCGATTTTGTTATTAATTGGCTACATCATCGGCAATACGATGAATAGTATCTTTGCGTTATCGGCAATGGCGCTGAGCTACCCCGTGTACTTAATCGTAAAGAGAAAACTGAATGCGTAACACACGCCTAACAAGCCATTCGAGCCGATTGCTCGATACTGTGCTTCTTAAGATTATCGCCCGCGATCATTTTGGATGCTGATCGCGGGCGACAACCGAGCGGAACGTTGAAGTTCGGTTAAGGCTCAAGTCCTCCGGCGTTGCTCCGTAGGTAATTCAGGCAGCGTGTATTTGCGTCCTTTGTTAGCTTGCTTCAAATAAGCCATCAGTGGCTCGAAGTAGCGAAGCATCGCCCGCGCGCTCAGGTCTTCACCCGTTTTCTCCTTCAACACTGTGCGCCAATCGCGTGAACTTCCCGGACGCATGATGTCGCGGAGGAAATCTCCGACCGCCTTGTTGCCGTAGTAGTTCGTCGCGCGCGGGTCTTGTTTGAGAATGTTGCGTGCGATGTGGTCATGGAGTTGGAAGAGAAGGATGTTGGCGATGGCGTAATCGTAGTATTGCGCCGCGTCGTCGTTGATGTGCGTCTTGGTGCAGGCGTCGCAGTATTCTTCGCCGCGTGCCACAGGCGGAACGATACCCTGATACTGTCGGGTGAGTTCCCACCAACGACGGTTGAATTCGCTTTTAGGCAAGCGGCGTTCGTACAAGTCGTACTCGAAGCGCGGCATCGTGCCTCCGGCGAAGGAGTTGAAGACGACGTAGTTCATCGCTTCCTTTAAGAGCGCCTGCGTTTCGTCAACCTGCGCGTCTCGCGGAGCTAAACCGCGTCCTTCAAGGAAGGGGCGCTGCGTGGCGGCTAATCCCATCATCGTGCCGATGGCTTCGTGGTAAGCGCGGTTTGCGCCTTCGCGCAAGAGAAGCGGCACTTCCGGATTCGAGTAAGCGATGTAGTAATAGATGTGACCGAGTTCGTGATGCGTCGTCTCATACCAATCGGCGTTCGATTCGACCGACATCAAAGAGCGCACGTCTTCGCGGTTGTCCATGTGCCACGCGCTGGCGTGATTGTTCTTTTTGTATCCGGCGTTCGGCGGCACGGGGTAGAGCGACGATTGGTCGTAGAAGCTTTGCGGCAGCTTCGGAAAGCCAAGCGAGATGTAAAAGTTTTCGGCTTCCTTGACAACCCATTCGGGCGATTTGTTTTTGATCGCGGCGGTTACGTCCATGCCTTTGACGTTTATCATTCCGCTCCAATCCTGTCCCCAACGGTTGGGCAGCCAATCGGCGGGAAGCTGATCGGGCACGGGTTGGTTGTAGCGGCGCGCGAGTTCGTAACGGGCGTAGGTGTGGAGTTCGCGGTAGAGCGGGCGCAGTTCGCGGTTAAACTGATCGAGCAAGCGGATCATCTCGTCCGCAGTCAGGCCGTAGTCGGAGACTTGGTAAGTGTTGTAGGAACGGAAGCCGAGCGACTCGACCGTGCCGTTACGGAGGCGTTGCAGATTTGCGAGTCCGTCTTTCAAAGTTACGCCGACTTCCTTCGACGCGAGCCACGCGCGCCGACGCTCTTGCAGATCGTTTGAGTTGATCAGAATCTCGTCAATGCCGTTCGTGGTGATCGGTTTTCCGTTGAGGATGTAGTTAAAGCCGTAGAGCTTTTTCGTCTGGGCGGTTTCGGCGGCGATGCGCTCACGAACTAACGCCTTCGCCGTTTCCGGATTGTCGGCCGCCATGTAAAGTATGCGTTCGAGTTGTTTCGTCTGCAATGAAGTCAATTGATTGCGGCTTTGCAGAAAGCGGCGGGCGGCGTCAATGTTCTGGCGGCTGCCGGTGAAGGCGGCGAGACGTTCGAGCGCAAGGTTTGTTCGTCGTGTGTTCGCGTCGTCTCCCTCGACGATGCGCGTGTTCGATTGCCAATCGGCCAAGACGTAAGCGGTGCGCAAGTCGTTCCAACGCCTTGTGTAATCGTCAATAAACTTTTGCGCTTCGGCGCGTGCGTCCGCCGCTTCCGCAGTTCCCCTCTTGTTCGCGGCGACCGCGAAGCACAAAACAATCGTCAGCAGAACGGCGCACACCTTGAAGTAAGACGATCTTTCTTCCATCACAACAAAACAATTCCTTTCCTTAAACTTCGATGACAGACGAAGAGGCAAACAAACCAGTTGGATTTGTGGGGAGACGTTTGAGACGCGAACTAAAACGGGCGATCCGCGTTTTTGACTTTTGAGTTAAGTCTGACGAAAGGAATTATGACGGGTACCGCAGAAAAAGCAAGAGGCCGACGACCCTCGCTATCGTCGGCCTCTTGTCTCAGCTTGCCATTCTTTTTGCAAAGAATGGCAGGCGAGAACGAGACTATAAACCGTCCGCACCCATTTGACAATCTATAAAACGACGGAAGCGAAAAAAAGTTTCAGTTAAATTTAGCTTGATTCGGAAAAAAGCGCGCGACTCGCCCGATCAAGCGAACATTCGGCGTACAATTTTGAGTTTCCGATTGTAACGGCGGAGTTGACGCGGCGCGAAACCGCCAGCGGCAACGTAGAATTTAACACGCAAGCCAAACAAGAAAATCGCTGTTTCGCCTTGCGTCCAATGACTTGTTCGACGCGGCGTAATTGGCACCGAGCCGCTTGCATTCTTCTGACCCAATCATCAAGCTGTGCCTTTTGCCACCTTCGGCTTAAAGTAGCCGACCTTCCGCACAATCAACGGAACTCCAACCAGATGAGGAATGCCCCAGACAATGGCTGCCGTAAAAATCCACGTGGCGAGAGTAGAGAATTCTTGTGATTTGAAAAAGACAAAAACCGAACCGAAGAAATGCGAGCAGGTCGCTAAAACTAAACCGAAGTATGACCAGAGCATATTCTCAAAATGCCGCTTGTACCAATCCTTTTTCTTTCGCAGCAAGGGAATGACTCCAGCCGTGACCGCGCCAATGCTGACCATCGAGAAAATATGAAAAACGCCGTAGCGTCCGAACAACTCAAAGATAAAGAATGAAGTGAAACAGAGTGAATAAATGGCGGCGACATATACTTTACCAATTCTTTTATGCAAGGGTGTGCCTTGCTTCAACAAGAGAATGAGTGCGCCCGTGATAAGTGCAATCGAACCTAAAACTCCGTGAAAGATAATCATCTACCACCCACCTCACGACTTGATGAAGTGATTTACGAGAGATTATCACGGAAAGTTCAACATAAGCGTCGAACGACGGAGTTGACGTGGGGCGAAACCGCCACCACGCAACTTTGGGTTTAACGAACGACGTTTTTAACAAAGGCGCAATGAAGGGATAAGTTCCGGCAATTAGCTTCACCACTACTTTGATCAGAGGCGAGCATCTAATATACAGTTTCGCCCACAGCCGCTCACGTAAGAAACCTGAAGCGGAGTACAATCTTAAACGCCGAAACGAACATCTAAATCATCGAACGATTAGCTCACGATTAACCAAACATTTTTACGAGGATTAGGAATGCCAAAAATCGCTGATATTGAAGAGACTCCAAACCCGAACGCCATTAAGTTTATTCTTAAAGAGCCGGTGACGACGGGCGCGGCGCGCTCGTTTCAATCGCGCGTCCAAGCGGCGGGCGACAAGCTCGCTAAAGATTTGTTCGACGTTTCTGAGGAGGTCGTCTCCGTCTTCTACATGGATCGTATGATCACGGTTGAGAAAACGGAGATGGCGGATTGGGACGAATTGCTGCCGCAACTCGCCGCCCCGATTCGCGCTACTGAAGCGGCAAGTGCGGCGCAACCGGCAACAGCAGCAGCGGCCGTCGGCGGGGCGATTGCCGTCGCGACGAGTGACGATCCGCGCCTCGCTGCGATCAACGAAATTTTAGACGAACGTATCCGCCCCGCGCTCGCTAACGACGGCGGCTGGCTTGAGATCGTCAATCTTGAAAACGACGTATTGACGATCAACTATCAGGGCGCGTGCGGCAGTTGTCCGAGCGCGCTCTCCGGCACGCTGATGGCGATTGAGGGAATGCTCAAACAGGAAGTTGACCCGGAACTCGAAGTCGTGGCGGTCTAACTTTATGTTTCAATTTCCGGCAAAACGGCGCGCGATCATTCTAAAATCACGCGCCGTTTTTCATTATTGAATGCTGTGGATACAGACGAGACCACGCCGCCGCCCCATTCGACGAATCACACTTCGACGCAACATTCGGCGGGCGACATCGTTTTCCTTTCTGCCCACGAACTAGCCGCGAAGATTCGCGCGCGTAAGCTCTCATCCGTCCAAATTTTTCGCGCCCATCTCACGCACATCCGTTTGCACAATCCGTCGCTTAACGCCGTCGTGACGCTCGACGAAGAGCGTGCGCTTGTGCGGGCGGAAGCGGCCGACCGCGCTCTCGCAACGGGCGAAATCTGGGGAGCGTTGCACGGCGTGCCCGTCACCATTAAAGACGCCTTTGAAACCGAAGGCTTGCGCACCACTTTCGGTTACCGTTTCACGTCTCATTACGTTCCGACGCGCAACGCAACGATCGTCGAAAGATTAGTCAACGCCGGAGCAATCGTGCTCGGCAAAACGAACATTCCCGAGGTCTCTTGGGATTGGCAAACGAAGAGTCCGATCTTCGGACGGACGAACAATCCTTGGAATACAGAATGCACGCCGGGCGGTTCGACGGGCGGCGGCGCGGCGGCCGTCGCTTCGGGCATGTCGCC
This sequence comes from Pyrinomonadaceae bacterium, assembly GCA_013696465.1. Classification (GTDB taxonomy): domain Bacteria; phylum Acidobacteriota; class Blastocatellia; order Pyrinomonadales; family Pyrinomonadaceae; genus JACCYN01. The sequence goes on along the minus strand of JACCYN010000003.1, from coordinate 2,026 downwards.
TTTAGAGATCGGCTCGGACGGCGCCGGATCGATCCGCGTTCCGGCACACTTCTGCGGCGTGTTTGGACTTAAACCAACCGGGCATCTCGTGTCGGGCGCGGGTCACATGGAGATTCCGCGCGGAGTCGAACGCGGACACAGCGCGCTTTCAAGCTTCGGCCCCCTCGCCCGTTCAGTCGCCGATCTGCGCCTCGCGCTTTCAATCATCGCGGGAAGTGATGAGCGACACTGGGACGTGCCGCCCGTCTCACTCGACGCGCAAAAAGATTCCTTGAAAAATTTAGGCGAACGCCGCTTCGCGTGGACTGGTGATTTCGGCGGCGTGCCTGTGACGGTAGAGACGAGGCAGGCGTTTTCTTCACTCGGCAAACGATTGAAGGAGCGCGGCTGTCATGTCGAACGCACACACCCACCTAGTTTTGATTTTGCGGGGGCGCTTGAAACTTGCGGAGAACTGTGGGGCGCGGAATCGGCCGCTGACATGATTCTTCCCTTACGTCTCGCAACGCAAGCCGCTTACATGCCTTTGTTCGGAAGGGGGCCGTGGACGCGCGGCTTCGTGCGCGGCTTAGGATTCAACGCGCGCGGTTACAGTCAAGCTCTGCGAAGGCGCGATCAATTCATTCTGTCCCTCGATAAATTCCTCTCGAACTGGGATGCGTGGCTGTGTCCGGTCGCGTCCGTCCCGGCGTTTACGCACCGCCGCACGGGAAAGCGTATCGCGGTTGACGCCGCGAAAATTCCTTACTCGCAAGCCTGCGGTACGTTCGCCTCGATCTTTAATATGACCGAGCATCCGGTCGTCGTTATTCCGCTCGCTCAGACGCAAGAAGGATTGCCCATCGGAATGCAACTCGTCGGCGCTCGCTGGGGAGACACAGAGCTATTGAGCGTCGCCGAACAACTCACGCAATTAACAGGCGGCTTCAAGCGTCCGCCGGGTTATTAACGAAAGTCTAACCTTAAAAACAATCCGGTAATTTAGAAGTAGAGATAATAGTATCGAAACGATCAAAAGTTTTTGATTTTATCGGAACCTCCCCCTCATGCGCGCGTGTAGAGTTACCGTCACGCCCGTCCTTCAGAAATTTATGCGAACGCCCGTTAAGGAAAAAATGATGCTTCCCCGCCTTAAACCTCTTTTCGCAATCGCAACCTGTATCGCCACAACCTTCGCTTCCGCCCCCGCGCAAACGCAAAAGCCTCCGGCCCGCAGCAGCGCCACAACCGCTCCTCCGGCGGCGTCTGCAACAAACGACGCGCCGGACGAACGACGCACCACCGCCATCGGATTGTTGACCGCGCTCGGCGACGAAGCGAAAACTTTCCGTGATGAGAGTTTACGCGCCCGCGTGCAGGCGCGCGTCGCTGACGCCTTATGGGAGATTGACAAGGAACGCGCACGAACGCTCTTCCGTCGCGCGTGGGATGCGGCGGCGGCCGTTGATGCGGCGCGCTCGCCGACCGACGAAGACGAGCGGCGACAACTCGGCGTGTTTCGTCGCAACATGAGCAGCAGGGCGAGCACTGACTTCGCGCCCGTGCCACGTTTGCGTCAAGAAGTTTTGCGTTTCGCCGCGCGGCGCGACCCGAAACTCGGCGAAGAGTTTCTCGCCAAACTCACCGAAGCAAAGGAGCGTGAGACGAGCAGCAACAGCAGTGGTAGCGGTGGCGCGGCGGATGCCTCCGGCGCAGGGAGAGACGAAGGCGGGCGTGCCGACCCCCCGAACATAAACACTTCAAACATAAGCGACGCCGCGTCGGCCGAGCGCCTGCGTCTCGCGCAACAGTTTCTCGAAAGCGGAGACACGGAGCGAGCCTTGCAATTTGCCGAGCCTGCGCTTAACCGCGCGACCGCTACGGCGATGACTTTCCTTTCGGGACTGCGCGAGAAGAATACGGCCGTCGCCGATGCGCGTTACGCCCGCTTGCTCCAAGCAGCCGCGAGCGATCCGGCTTCCGAACCGAACACCGTCTCGATGCTCACGGCTTATGCATGGACGCCGTATCTTTACGTGACAATCTG
>JACCYN010000389.1 GCA_013696465.1 Pyrinomonadaceae bacterium | reverse complement strand
CGCTTTTGTGTTCGGAGGGGAGAGTTCGCCGTCAACGTAAGTTTGTAGTGTCGCGTCGCTTAAATGCTTCATCCTTTGCGTCCTCCGATCTTGCCGTACACCCTGAGAAACTCTTTGCGCCCGCGCGCCACGAAACTCCCGACGCTTCCCTCGTTGATCGAAAGCGCGTGGGCGATTTCGCGGTAAGACATGCCCTGCTGCTTCAACCACAGACAACTGCGCATCGGCTCGCGGATGTGCGCGAGGGCTTCGCGCGCCGCCCTGATCTCCCTCTGGCGTTCAAGTTCGCACTCCGGCGAATCGGCTTTTCCGTCTTCCGCGTGCGTCTTCGCAAAAGCTTCTTCGCGCACATTAGCACGCGAGCGACTGCGCAGAGTGTTGCGCGCGACGTTAAGCGTGACGCGCAGCAGCCAAGCGCGCAGCAATTCGTCTTCCGGCGCGTCGTCTAAATTGCGGTAGAGCCGCAGGAAAACTTCCTGCACAACGTCTTCCGCCAACCCGCCGTCGCGCACAAGGGCGTAGGCCGTGCGATAAACGGAGCGGTGATGCAGAATGAAAATATCATCAAACGTGCGCGGGCTATAAGCCGCGTCGGCCACCGTCTCTTTGGGGGCGCAATCGCTCAAAGCTTCCACTCTTGAAGTCATTTCCGCTCGTCTCACACTGTAAACACCGCGCTGCTTCCGTTTGTGGCAACAATTTACGGAACACTCTTCGGGGCGCGTTTCTCGATTCGCTCGTCCGCCGGGTAAGAACTATTTTAACGCCCGAACGCCGGGGAAAGTTCTGCTTTTTCCTTCCCGCTCGCCTACGAAGAGTGATTTATTGTAATCTTCTCTGACGACGACCATCCGAATTGTTTTACCATTGCGGCGCGACAAGGCCGAAAAATTTCTGTGCGATCATCACAATGCAAATTTTATGATTGTCTCCAGCACACAAGCTGATCCGTCGAAAGATTCTGCGACGAATACAGATGCTTTGCAGAATAGCCCTTTTCTGCGCGCATGTCGCCGCGAACCTGTGCCGTACACGCCCGTCTGGTTGATGCGACAGGCGGGCAGGTACATGCCCGAATACCGCGCGGTGCGCGAGCGCACGACGTTTCTCGAACTTTGCAAACGCCCTGAATTGGCGGCGGAAGTGACCGTGACGGCCGCCAAGCGACTCGGCGTTGACGCGGCGATCATATTCGCCGACATCCTGCTGATCCTCGAACCGATGAATCTCGATTTAGAGTTCGCCAAAGGCGAGGGGCCGGTGATTCACAATCCCGTGCGCTCAAGCGAAGACATCGAAGCTTTGCGCGAAGTGGAAGACATCTCCGCGCTCGATTACGTCTATGAAGCGATCCGGCAGACGCGCTACGCGCTGCCCCGCGACCTTCCGCTCATCGGATTCGCGGGCGCGCCCTTCACGCTCGCCTCTTACATGATCGAAGGCGGCGCATCTAAAAATTACATTCACACGAAACGCTTGATGTACACGGACGAAGCGGCATGGCACGAGATGATGCGGAAGATCGCGCGTTCTCTGCCGCGCTACCTGAACGCGCAAATAGCGGCGGGCGCGCAAGCCGTGCAGCTTTTCGATTCGTGGGTTGGAAGTTTAAGCACGCACGATTACCGCCGCTACGTCCTGCCGCACACGCGCGCTGTTATTGAATCAATCACGCCCGGCGTGCCCGTCATCCATTTCGGCACGGGAACGGCGACGCTGCTTGAAGCGATGCGCGAAGCGGGCGGCGACGTGCTCGGACTTGATTGGCGAATAAGTTTAGACGAAGGCTGGCGCCGCTTGGGGCAAGACAAAGCGGTGATGGGCAATCTCGATCCAATCGCGCTCTTTACTGATCGGGATTTTGTGCGCAGGGAAACGAAGCGCATTCTCAATGAAGCCGGAGAGCGCAACGGACACATCTTTAATCTCGGTCACGGAATCTTACCCGAAACCCCGGTTGACAATGTGCTCGCGCTCGTTGACGCCGTGCATGAGTTGAGCGCGCGAAGGTAAAACACGGCAGAGAACGAATCAAAAGAAGTTATGAACGAACCTTACGATGCAATTTTATTCGTCTCCTTCGGCGGCCCCGAAGGGATGCAGGACGTGATGCCGTTTTTAGAGAACGTGCTGCGCGGAAAGAACGTGCCGGAAGCGCGAATGCGGGAAGTAGCGCACCACTATGAGTTATTCAACGGAGTAAGCCCGATCAACTCTCAGAACCGCGCGCTGATCGAGAAACTCGGAAAACTGCTCGCTCGGGAAGGCCCGCAGTTGCCGATCTACTGGGGCAATCGCAATTGGCATCCGATGCTCGCCGACGCCCTGCGGCAAATGAAAGCGGACGGCATCAAGCGTGCGCTCGCCTTTATGACTTCCGCTTACAGTTCATATTCGGGTTGCAGGCAGTACCGTGAAAACATCGTGCAGGCACAGAGGGAGGCGTGCGCGGAAGATTTACACATCGACAAATTGCGCGTCTTCTACAACCATCCGTTGTTCGTCGAAGCGAACGCCGACTGTTTGCGCCGCGCGCTCGACAAAATCCCGGCGGAGAGGCGGGCGCGCGCGTGCGTTGCTTTCACTGCGCACAGCATTCCGCTTTCGATGTCGGCGAATTGTGATTATGAAATTCAGTTGAAGGAAACTTGCCGCCTCGTCGCAGAGGCGTCCCAAGTTGAGAATTGGCAGTTGGTTTACCAGAGCCGTTCGGGGCCACCGACGCAAGCTTGGCTTGAGCCGGACATCTGCGATCATTTGCGCGAACTGAAACAGGCGGGCGCGCAGGACGCGGTGATCGCGCCCGTCGGCTTCATCTCGGATCACATGGAAGTGCTCTACGATCTCGACACCGAAGCCCGCCAACTTTGCGAGGAAATAAATTTGAATGTTGTTCGCGCGGAGACGGCGGGCACGCATCCGAAGTTTGTGCGCATGATCCGCGAGTTGATTCTTGAACGGATTGCTCCTGAAACGACGCCGCGCCGTGCATCGGGCGCGCGCGGCGCAAACCACGATGTGTGCCCAGCGAACTGCTGTTTGATCGGAGCGATGCGGCCGGTTGCGGCAACGCCTGCCGTGTCTGAAGTCGCTCGGCGGACGAATGTTTGAGGAGCGCAAAGACAGACGCCCGCGCGTGGTCGTCATCGGCGGCGGCATCACGGGGTTGGCGGCCGCGCATCGCCTTATCGAATTAAGCGCGGGTCGAGAAGACGCTTTCGAGATTCTGTTGCTCGAAGGCGCGGGGCGGGTTGGCGGCATCGTTCACACACACAGGCGCGACGAGTTTCTCCTTGAAGGCGGCCCCGATTCGTTCATCTCCGAAAAACCTGCGGCCGTCGAACTCGCGCGGCGCATCGGACTCGACGAACATCTTATTCACACGGAAGCTCATAACCGCCGCAGCTTTATTGTGCGGGAGGGTCGCCTGTGCCCTGTTCCGCAGGGATTTCAGTTGCTCGCACCGTCGCGTCTGCGTCCGTTCCTCGCTTCTGAGATTTTCAGTTGGACGGGCAAAGCGCGCATCGCCCTCGACCTCGTTTTGCCGCGCCGCAAAAGCGATTCTGAAGATGAAAGCCTTGCGGCGTTTGTGCGTCGCAGGTTCGGGCGCGAAGCGCTTGAGCGGATGGCGCAGCCGATGGTGGGCGGCATCTACACGGCTGACCCTGAGCGCCTGAGTTTACGCGCCACGATGCCGCGCTTTCTGGAGATGGAACGCCGCGAGCGTAGTCTGATTCTGGCGATGCGGCGGGCGAACCGCCAAAATCAAGCAGAGGAAGCGAACGGCACAAGCGGCGCCCGCTACAGCCTCTTTCTCTCGTTCGACGAAGGAATAGAGACGCTCACCCGTGCGCTCGTCGCACGATTGCCGCACGAAGCGATCCGGCTTCACACGAAAGTTCGCTTGCTCCTTCGCCATCGCTCATCAAACGACGGAGCGACGCAGTGGAAGATCATCACCGAAGCGGGAGAAACGATTGAGGCCGACGCTGTTTGCGTTGCGCTTCCGGCACACGCGGCGGCGCATTTGTTGCGCGACGTTGACGAGCGGCTTACGGCGAATCTCAATTCGATTACTCACGCTTCCACCGCCACCATTAATCTAGCTTTTCGCCGCGCCGACGTTCCACACCCGCTTGACGGTTTCGGCTTCGTCACGCCCGCCATCGAACGACTCTCGACGCTCGCCTGCACTTTCAGCAGCGTTAAATTTGCGAATCGCGCTCCGCAGGATTACGTTTTGTTGCGTCTCTTCGTCGGCGGTGCGTTGCAGCCTGAGATGTTCCGGCTTGATGAAGAGAAAATGATCGAAGCGGTCAGAGGTGATCTACGGACGTTACTCCGAATCGAGAAGCCGCCGCTCTTTTCCGTTGTCGAAAAATGGACTGACTCGATGCCGCAGTATACGCTCGGACACATCGAAAGAATCGCCGCGCTCCGGGCGCATCTTAACGATTATCCATCGCTCGTCCTCGCGGGCAATTACCTTGACGGGGCGGGAATCCCCGATTGCATCCGAAGCGGCGAAATAGCGGCTGAAGAAATGATCGGAAGGATGCAAACAGAGCGTGATGCGCGTTGAGAAGCGAAACGAATTGTTTGAATTACCCGCTCCGTTACTTCCTTCCGGTTTATCGTTCAGACGTGGATTATTTGCAAACCGTGTCGGGCATCGGCGGGAATTGAATCTGGCGCGCTGGCAGTAATCAGAATCGTGTGATCATCTCCGGCGTGAAACGAATTGCTCGCAGTTCCTTGCGCGTTGGAAACGAAAACATCTTCATTGCTCGGCGTGACCATCTGCATAGGCGCGACAAGCGCGAGACGACGCAAGCAATCATAGAAGTGCGCTCTATCCATGCCGTAATCTCCGCTCGCATCGCCGATTGTCAAACGCACGTTTGCTCCCTCGCGTGTGTAATGCTGCACGAGCGAAGCCGCAAGCGTGACGCCGCGCTCGAAGCGTTCAGGCGCGTCGGGTTCTTGTCCAATCGTAGTTTGCAGTTGAATATGCACGCGCGGTTCCATCTCCGCCATCCATTCGCGCACGGTGAGTTGGCGGGTGCGCGCCGTCGCTTTCCAATCAATGTGGCGTAAGTCGTCCTGCGGGCGATAGCGGCGCAACGAATGAAGATCGTGCCCCGCGCCTCGTCGCAACGAAGCGATTTGCCCGTGCGCGCTCGGCGGCAGTTGCAATTCTTCGCTCAGGGCTTGCGGCTTCGGGAAAACGATGAGATTTATGTCGCGCGCGTAAAAGCGGCGGCGCAAACGGAAAAGATTGAGCGGGAAGCGTGTGACGAGGTCAAAGTTGACGATTGAGGTTTGCCCGCGCCGCGGAAAAACTATTTCACCCCTCTGCTCAACGCGCGTGCGTGGCGAAAGATACACGAAATAGACGAGCGGAACTTGCAGCGTACCGGCGTTCGCTTCTTTCGCGTCACTTTTGTTTTGAAGCGCACGATGGCGCGCTTTGACGAGCGCCGACAGAGCGGGAAGCCACCGCTTGCGGTTGTGCAGAGAGACGATGACGGGCACGGCTTCATTCGCAAAAATGTGATCGGGGAAGCGCACGCCCACCGCCAGATCGCGCAGGCTCGCGCGCCCCGCCGCCAACGTCACAAACAACGCGGAGAGCATCACGGAGAAGATGAGAAAAAGCAAGTTGTTGCCCGTGCTCCACGCCGCGTAAGTGACGAAGAAAAGAACGATCAGATAAACGAAGCCCCCCATTGTCGGGCGCGCGGCGAAATCAAAAAGACTGCCGTCGCGTCGTGCCGCGCTCACGAGCGACGGCAACACGAACACACCGCTTAAGATGACGCACACGAGCGAAAGAAGCGCCGCCATACGCGCCAACTCCCAGTCGCCCGCTTGTCTGGCAAAAAGGGTTGCAAACGCCGCCCCGACACCGCCTGCAATGAGCAACAGATTCGAGACACGACGAATCCACACGCGGATGATGCGCGACGGCGGAAACACAGTGTCCTTAAAACTTATCTTTGGAATTGGATTTGAAACTAAACCTATTTGTGCCGATACGGATTCGCCAACCGACGCCCGTGCTAACCGGGCGTTTCGACTTTGAGGAGACAGAAGGTTTAACCTTTGCTTTCAAAGCGGCACGCTGACGTTCTTCACGATCTCGCGCAAAATGTTTTCGGATTCGGCGTTGCGCGTCAGTTGCGAGGCGAAGCGCGCGTTGATCGTCAGGCGGTGCGCGAAGACGGGCGCGACTAATCTTTTGATGTCGTCAGGCACGCAAAACGTCCGCCCTTCGGTGAGCGCGAGCGCTTGCGCAGCGCGAAAGAGCGCGAGTGTTCCGCGCGGGCTAACGCCTAAATCCAACATCTCCGAACGGCGTGTGGCACTGACGATCCGCATAAGGTAATCAACAAGCGAATCGTCAACGCGCACGTTCGCCGCTTCGCGTTGCAGCTCCAGCACGTCCGTGCCGTCTATCGCGGGCTGCAAGCGTTCGAGCGGATCGCCTGCGGCGCGCTCGCGCAAGATTTGCTTTTCGTCTTCGACCGACGGGTAGCCCATCTCCAGCCGCAACATAAAGCGATCAAGTTGCGACTCTGGCAGCGGATACGTGCCGTGATGCTCAATTGGGTTCTGCGTGGCAAGGACGATGAACGGCGCGGGCAGTTTGTGCGTTGTACCTTCGACCGTAACGTGACTCTCGGCCATCGCTTCGAGCAGAGCGGATTGTGTCTTTGGCGTGGCGCGATTGATTTCATCCGCGAGCACGACGTTGGCGAAGAGTGGGCCGCGTTTGAATTCAAATTCGCCGGTGCGCTCGTTGTAAATGGAGATGCCCGTCACGTCTGAAGGCAGCAGGTCGGCGGTAAACTGAATGCGCTGGAATTTGCCGCCGAGGGCACGCGCCAGCGAGTGCGCGAGCGTCGTTTTGCCGACGCCGGGGCGATCTTCGAGCAGCAGATGTCCGCCCGCGATGACGGCGACGATGGCGAGCCGCACGGTTTCGGACTTGCCCTTGATAACGCTTTCAATCGCACTTTGAAGCGCGCCCGTCGTTTCGCTCGCAGAGGTCGCCGCCGCCGCGCCCGTGCCGCTTTCTTCTTCCGCAATCAGGAAACGTCTCATGCGTGAACTCCGAGTTTTATTCTACACGGTTTTGAGCGAGGGCTGCATCTTGCTCGCCTCTGTTTCGCCTCATGCGCCGTCTTGTAGTAGACTTTCCCGGTTATGATCGGGAAGCGCAAGCTTTCCGTTCGATGATTAAAGGAAAGAAATCTTGGAACATTCAAGGGTTTCTATCGTGTATTAGAGTTGGAGGAAATCGCTTTATGCGGCGAACAAGTCAAACGCAATTTTATCGTTCAAACGAGCGGGGCTTCTCGCTCATCGAGTTGATGATCGTGGTTGCGATCATAAGCATCCTGATCGTGATCGGCAACGTCGCTTTTCAAAACGCGCAGCGCACGGCGAACGAAACGGCCGCGATCAAAAATCTGCAAACCATCGCCACCGAGCAGCGCAGCTTCTACCGACTGCGCAGCGAGTTCGGCACGTTTCAGCAGTTGGTTGAAGAAGGATTAGATTCCCGCTTTGCGCCCAGTAGCGGCGACGCAAACGCGGTGGATAACGGCTATATTTTCAGGATGGAGACGACGCCGAAATCCGGCACTCAACCGGCGACTTTCAAGATCAACGCCGATCCGCAGCAGGCGACCGGCATCGGCGCGACCGGAAGACGCTTCTTCTACACCGGCTCCGACAGTGGCAGCATCCACGTTAACCTCGAACAGCCCGCATCAACCGAAGACTCGACAATTCGCCAATAACAACGGCACGGGCGCGGCGCGGCTTCCGGCGCGCACTACTGCTTGACCGTTTGTTTGCGCGCTTGTTAGCATATCGCTTTTCCGCTCTCGCCAAGTTTCGCGCCCGCTTAGCTCAGTGGTAGAGCACACGCTTCACACGCGTGGGGTCAATGGTTCAAGTCCATTAGCGGGCATCATGTTTACAACCCCACTAAGCGGAGAGGCAGCTACAAAAATGTGGCTGCCTTCGCCGTTTCATAGCCTCTTCAAATTATTTCGCAAAATTCTTTTCAACGTTTACCTCGATCAAAGAGTAGTTATATGTAGCAAGGGTTGAAACGGGAGACAGAGCAGACGAGGTGACAAGCATTGCGCTCATAAATGACGAGGCTTCGCCGCATGACTCAGCAGATGAGCGGCGGGAGCTTTTCGCTTCGCTCGTCGAGCGCGTGAAGCGTGGCGACACGCCTGCCTTCGAGCAGATCATGACGTTTACGGAGCGCAGCGTAATGCGAACCGCGTGGCGAATGCTCGGCACAAGGGAAGACGCACGCGATGCCTCACAGGAAACCTTCTTGCGCGCCTACAAATACCTCCACCGCTTCGACCCGCGTCAAGATTTTTCGGCTTGGCTCTACCGCATCACGATCAACGTCTGCCTCGACATCCGGCGCAAACAGGAAAGGCGCAACGAACGATTCGCTTCGCTGGAAGCGGGCGTGCTTGAAGACGTGCGTCACGGACACGACGAAGAAGAGGCGGCCATCCGGCGTCAACACGAAGCGATTCTCTTACAGGCGCTGGAGACGCTGACGACGAAAGAGCGCGCCGCGATTGTGCTGCGCGATTTTGAAAATCTGCCGACGGAAGAAGTGGCGCGCATTCTCGGTTCGCGCCCCGCCACCGTGCGCTCGCAAATCAGCGCGGCGCGGCAAAAGATTAAAACTTACTGCGACTGTTTTCTGCGCCGCACAGGGCGCAACAACCTCACGTCGCGCGAAGGGATTTTTGAACGCCGGAGGTAACGAAGATGAACTGTAAAGCTACGAAAAAACTAATCGCGCTCTACGCCGGAGGCGATCTTCCTGCTCGCCGAGCGCGCCGCGTCTCGCTTCATCTCGCTTCTTGCCCTGAGTGTGAAAAACTTGCCGGAGAGTTTGGGGCGAGCGTCGCGCTTTCGCGTTCAAACGCCGCGCCGGAATTCGATTCAAACTTTTTCGATGATCTGAGAAGCGATGTTCTAACGCGGATCGCGCCTAAGCCTCAAACGCCATTTGCGACGTTGGCTGAAGCGTTAGCTCCGCGAAGAATGAGCTACGCCTACGGTCTTGCGCTTGCGTCCGCGCTTTGCGTATTCGCCTCCTATGCTTTTATCAAACAGTCACAACAGCCACAGGATTCTGAGCGCGCCGGCGTTTCCGCCCTCGAAGTCCGCAAAAGTGAAAAGGCGGCGAGTGAATCCGGCACCGGATTGTCGGGTGTGGGTGTTGCCCAAAGCTTTCAACCGCCCACCGCCGCCGTAGCGCCCAAGCGCATTGAGCAACGCAATACAACAGCAAAAGCTTTGCGGCGATCTCGATCAACGGGCAGCTTAACGTCCGACGGCGACGAAAATCACACGGCGCGACAGATGATCGTGAGCCGCTCTTTATCAACTCAAGATTTAGCGGAGGCGAGGACGACCAACGAAGTCACACCAGATGACCTTGTTGCATCCGGGAATGAAACGGGCGACGACAACGCCGAATCTGCGACGGGCGCGGCGAGCGTAGAATCCGCCGTCACGGGCGCAGAGATGTTCCGCATGGAGATTCAAACGAGCGACCCGACGCTTCGCATCATCTGGCTTTCGCCGAAAACTCAAAGTGCGCCTCCGGCGAAACCCGCCGCGCAAGGTTCGTAGGAGATTTATTATGAAGAAACTAAACAAATTGAAATTATATTCCCTCGCTGCTTTTGCCGCGCTCATCTTTGTTTCTAACGCTCGCGCGCAGCAGACCGCCGCGCCGACACCGCCGCCTACCGCAGAAACTCAAGCGACGCAAGGCAGTTTCCGCAACAAAATTTTGGAAGTGCGACACCGCGATCCGAACAACTTGCTTCCCGTACTGCGCGCTCTCGGTAGCGGCGTCGTCGGCTCGACAATCAGCGCCAGCCGCGAATTCAAAACCCTCACGGTGCGCGATTTTCCCGAAAATATCGCCACCATTGAACAAGCCGTAAAACGGCTTGACGTGCCGGAGACGCCGCAAATCGGAATTGAACTTCGCATCCATGTCCTCGTCGCCTCAAACGCCCCGGAAGCATCGAACGATTACCCGGCGGATTTAAAAGAAACAGTTGGGCAGTTGCAATCAACGCTTAACTTTAAGAATTACCGTCTCGTAAATTCGCTGATTCAGCGAACGCGCGAAGGCGCGTCGGTAAACGGCAGCGGCGTCGCAGACTTCACTGCTCCCGCGAGCGGCAACAATCCGGCAAGCGGAGCGTACAACTTTATTGCGCGCTCCATCTCACTTGATTCCTCTGCAAGAACGACCGTCGTGCAGATCGGAGAATTTAATTTCAAGGCGAGTTTTTACGTGCCTGACCGACAAATTTATCAAGACGCTAACATTAACACTTCGGTCGCCGTGCGCGATGGCGAGCGCGTAGTAGTCGGCACGGCGAGCTTAAAAGATAAAGCGCTCATCCTTGTGCTGACCGCGAGAGTTATCAAGTAAATTTCTCCACTAAGGTAGCGCGCTGCGTTGCTGTCGCGGAACTGAAAAGCGGCGTCTGAAAACTAGAAACCGTTTGCGCCGGAGGTGTGTCGTGAAAGCCAATTTCATTCTCGCCGTAATCTTGCTTGCTGCGTTTCAAAATGTCGCTGCGCAGAACAATCCGGCGTTGCGCGCAGTTGATCGCGTCAGACTCAGTGAAGCGTTTAGGATCGGCGACAAACTTGGTGACCGCGTGTGGCAGGGTTGGCGCAAAGCTCCGTTCGCCGTGCTGCTCGTTACGCCTGAATATGAATACCTCATTCGTCACCCACAACCTTCTGCCGATTTTACTTCACTCGGCTACGACCGCGCGTTGAAAAGCAACGTCCTTTTTCGCAAACGATCTCAGCGCACCGATCTGCTCGCCGCGATGCCTGCGATCAAGGGAAGCTTTGTTTCGACGATTGTCGTCGGCACGGCTGAAAATACGTCGGCTCGAACCTCAACGCCTTGGGTCGTCACCTTACTGCACGAACACTTTCATCAATTGCAATCTTCGCAGCCAAACTATTACAAGGACGTTGACGCTCTGAATTTATCGCGCGGAGACACAACGGGTATGTGGATGCTGAACTTCGCTTTCCCTTACAATTCCGCCGAAGTTCAAGCACGCTTCTCCGATTTAAGCCGCTCGCTCGCGGATGCGCTTCAAGCGTCAGAGCGAACTGATTTCACAAATAAGCTTGCTGTTTATCTCGATGCGCGACGAAATTTTGAGCGTTCGATCAGCGCCGACGATTACAAATATTTTTCGTTTCAATTGTGGCAGGAAGGAATCGCGCGCTACACCGAATACCGAGTCGCGCAACTTGCGGCGACTCAGTACAAACCGCCCGCGAAGTTTCGCACGCTTGAAGACTTCACCCCGTTTGAACACACGGCCCGCGCCATACGCGAACGAATTTACAATCAACTGCGGACGGTGAAGTTAAGCGACGCGCAACGCACGGCCTTTTACTCGCTCGGCGCGGGCGAAGGGCTGTTGCTTGATCGCGTGAACCGACGCTGGCGAAGTAGTTACTTCGTCGAGAAGTTTGATCTCGGAAGATTATTGAGCGCGGAGAATTTGGGCAGGCGGCTTTGAAAAAGAAGCGCGGCAGGGATAATTGCGGTGGAAGATTAAACTCACTTCATGATCGGATGTCCGCCGCCGCGACTGTGATCGCGCGTCGCTTGGAAGCGCGCCGGGTCGTTGTGGTAGAGCACAAGATGTTCGCCTTCAAAGCGCACGGCATCGCTCACACGACTCCAGTTCTGATTGTGCTCCGCGATCATAAACGCGCACGTCTCTAGCGCGACTACCATCCCCGCCGCGTAAACGTAACCGCCTTGATCGTAACGCCCACCAGCATACTGCGCAGCGCCAACAGCGATGTCGGGCGAGTATCCGCCTTGACGATTTTGCGTGCGGTCGGGGCGCGCGATAAAGATCGTGTAATCGGAATGGTTCGTGCGGGAGCGGTAATTGTTTTTGCGCGCGACGGCGAAAAGTTGCGTGAGTCCTTCGTCAATCGCACGCAAAGTTTCGGCGTGCGGACGCGAAACCGACAAGATGCGCGCGCCGCGCGGCGTCACGGCTTGATACTCGAATCTATCGCCGCTGATGTTTTCCGCAGCGCGGAGCACACGCCCGCCCGCGTTCGTGCGGCGTTGCGCGAAAAATTCCGGCGCAGCGGCGAAAGTTGCGACGCACACAAAGCATAAGGCGATGGAGAAAGACGATCTATTCTTTACAAATGTTTTCATCGTTATTCAACGAACGGAATCAGCGAGTTTGTCGGCGGGAGAGGCGAAGTCGGAACTTGGGAGGGAAGTTCTTCGATTTAGTGCGAATGACAACATTTGCAAAGGCGGCGTCGGATACGTTTTATGCGGCGTCTGGCACGATTCGGAAAAGAAGCTGAATGTCCGCCGCGCGTCGGAGTTTTCATGGCTTCTTTCCTCTGTTCTGATCGTTATTCTTGTTGTCGTTGTTCTTTTTGGAATCGCGCTGCTTATCCTCTTCCTTCGGTCTTTGTACCACTACTCGTGGCTCTTTCGGCGGCGTTCGATTATCTTGCTGCGCAGACGCGCTGCATCCGCCCGCCAGCACGAAGCCGACAATCACCCCTATCATCAGTTGCTTGATATTAACCATCTGCATTTTAGAAACCTCCGCAAGTTTT
>JACCYN010000383.1 GCA_013696465.1 Pyrinomonadaceae bacterium | reverse complement strand
GACGGGCGCGTTCGTCGCGTGGCTCACTTATGCCGCTTACCTTCACACGCGCATCGCGCGCGGTTGGACGGGAAGGCGCAGCGCATACTTCGCCATCGCCGGTTTCCTCTTTATCGTTTTCACTTACCTTGGAGTGAGCTACCTGCTGCCCGGACTTCATTCCTACGCATGATCAAACAGTGATGAGTAAAGAGTGATGAGTAGAACAGATTTTCGCTCGTCACTCATTACTCATCACTTTCTTACGAGTTATGACTAAAGAAAACACTCTTTTCGCCATCATCGGCGTGCTGCTCGGCTTTATCGTCGGGTTTATGTTCGCCAATTCCGTCAACCAGCGTGAGGCGCACTCGCACGCCCCGCAAACCACGACGGCGACGGCGGAAGCGCCTCTCACGCAATCTTCGACTCTAGAAGGAGATCACCCGGCGGCCGTCTCAGATGAAGCGGGCGGGATGATGCCAGACGTTCAGGCGAAGATACAGCGCGCAAAAGACGAACCCGACAATTTCCAAGCTCAACTCGAAGCGGCCGAACTTTACTATCGCATCGGACGTTTCGACCGCGCCATCGAGTTACTACTGCGCGCCAACCAGCTTCGTCCTGAAAACTACGAAGTCGTGCTTAACATTGGCAACGCTAACCTTGAAGCGAAAAGATACGCGGAAGCCGAGCGTTGGTACACAACGGCGACGATCAAAAAACCGGAGGACGTGGCAGCGCGCACCGGACTCGGCTCAACTTTCCTATTCCGCGAACCGCCGGACGTTAATCGCGCTATCGCGGAGTTCAAGCGTTCGCTTGACATAAATCCTAGTCACGAAGGAACCCTCGGCAGGCTGGTTGATGCCTTTGTGCGTAAAGGCGACGGCAACGCGGCGAGAGAGACGCTCGCGCGCCTCGAACAGATCAACCCGACGAACGAAGAACTTGGAGCGCTTCGCTCGCGCGTCGAAGAACTACAATCATCCGCAAGGTCTTAGGTTCTTTCTTCATGCTGCTGTTGCCCGTTGCGGAAAGTGAAGTGACGACTGAACGCTGTGATGAAGTCCTCATTACGGCTCAATCGAAAATCGTAAAACATTCGTCATCGCCTGCCGTTCCACTTTTCCATTGTTTAGGATGATAACAAGCTGATTGTTGTCCACGGTCACGCGGCGCACGCTGCTCATCGAGCGTTCGATTCTCGCCCCGTCTCTCGTTTCAATGATCAAGCGCGGGCTTGTGACGGGTTGAGCCGGAGGTGCATCGGGTGTGGCGGTTCGCGGCGTTGGTGTCGTTGTGCGTGCGGTTGACGGAGCGCTGCCTCGACGTGTGGTGGTGCTTCGGCGCGGCGGTGCGGTGCGCCGCGAGGACGGTCGCCTTCGCCCACGCTGTGGCGCGGTTCCTCTTCTTGCGACGGGAGCGGGAGCAGCAGGCGCCGGTTCTTCTGTGGGCGGAGGAATTTCACTGGACGGCGGCGTTGTCGGTGTGGCATCAGGCGCTTTCGTGGCTACGGCTTCTTCACGCCGCGCCGTTTCATCGGGCGCAACCCGGCCGCCGACGGATGTTACGCGTCTTGTGTTTCCGCTTCTGCTGCCGGGCTGTGTCGTGGATGAATCTGCTGCAAGCTCGGAGGAACTTTCGCCATCGGTCGCACCGCCCTGCGCCACCTCGAACGCTCCGTCAAACTTGATCCGGTAATTGCCTGCATCATCGTTCGGGCTACGCGCCTCAACCCGCAGCACAAGTTCCTCCGGTTGACGTAAGTAAACGCTTTTCGTTGCGCGCGAAGGAGTTTGTCCGGCGGCGAAGAGAACGAACTGCGTGAGCGGACGCAAACCGTTCGCCGCGAACAGGTCAACTCCGCCGTTCAAATTTTCGCTTTCAACGGTGATGATGAGATCGCCCTGCCGTCCTGAGAAACGGTAGAAGTGGCGCGTCGAACGCGCATCGCCGACATCTAACGCGGCGATCTGCCCGTTGATCGTGTTAGCACGCACGGGCGAAGGGACATCCGCGTCCGTTGATTGCGCGCGCGCTTCCCGCTCGCTTAAAGCTGTTGCGAAAAAGAGCGTCGCCATTAAAATTATTCGATAAAGATTTTTTTGCAGAGCAATGAAACGCACAGGTATACCTCCGCCCGTCGTATGACTGAAAGTGTAACAAATTCAAAGCTCACTTAGCGACCTTCTACAAAACTTGTGCAGGAAGAAGGTTGTGCCGTTAGATTTCGCCTTCTTAAAACCCGCCTTGTAAAATAAAATCTGAA
>JACCYN010000375.1 GCA_013696465.1 Pyrinomonadaceae bacterium | reverse complement strand
CGGTATTCGTTATCCTTAATCTCTTTCGGAAGCCCAACGATCACTTTTATTTCGCTCCAATCACTTGAATATAACTTGCTTCTTTCGCAAACCCTCAATCGCCTTTAAGCCGCGCGCAAGGTTTTATAAATTAACGGCAATGGAAAACCGAGGTTTGTTACGGATTCACTTCTTCAAACCCATCGTTGCGGCGAAGCACGATGCCGATCCCTGCGCCGATGGCGGCGTAAATCATTACAAACAACAAACCGATAGCCCACACCCACGCCACAACTCTCACGTAGAGCACGTCGAGGGGGAACGAGAGCAACCAAGATAAAATGGCGACAATGGCGACGTGGGCAAACGTCCGCTCGCGCTGCAAGTAAGCCAAGAACGCGAAGACCGCGATTGACACGCCGACGTTGACGATGATCGAAGCGGGCAGCAGCCACAACGGTGCGCTCTGCCCCGTCTCCATCATCGGCTTGACGTAGATTCGCACGGCGACCGTGACTAAAGTTATCGGGATCAACCGCAGCGCAACAAACACTACGATCCGCTTCCAGTTCATCTGAAACGGCGCTCCTCAAATTTTATCGAACAACTCTTTGACAAAAACCGATTGCGAAGTTTCGCGCGAAAGCGTCACAGCTCTACAGTTCTGATCGCTTACCGTTTTCGTTGATCATTACTGCGGCTCGATTGAATCAATCTGCGCGCGTTGCAGTTTGCTGCTGTAATCAACGTAGACGCTCTTCCATTCGCTGAAAACGTCCAAGACTTGCGTGCCTGCTTCGCGGTGGCCGTTGCCGGTCGCCTTCGTCCCGCCGAATGGCAGATGCACTTCCGCGCCGATGGTCGGCGAATTGATGTAGACGATGCCCGTGTACATCTCGTTCATCGCATGAAACGCGAGGTTCACGTCTTTCGTGTAGACCGAGGCTGACAATCCGTAGCGCACGCCGTTTGCGATCTCAATCGCTTCGTCCAGCGTGTCGAACGGGATGACAGCCGTGACGGGGCCGAAAATCTCCTCCTGAGCAATTCGCATATCGGGCGCAACATCTGTAAAGACGGTCGGCTCGATGAAATAGCCGTGCGCGTGTTCGCCCGTCGTCAGGCGATTGCCGCCGCACGCGAGTTTCGCTTTGTCCTCACGTTGACCGACTTCAATGTAGCCCATGATTTTGTGAACCGCGTCGGCGTTAATCACCGGGCCCATCTCCACCTGCGCGTCTGCGCCGTTGCCGACGCGCAAACTTCGCGCTCGCTCGACTAATTTTTTTACAAATTGCTTGTAGATTTTCTTGTGCACGACGAGGCGTGACGACGCGGTGCAGCGTTGACCGGAAGTGCCGAACGCGCCCCACACTGCGCCCTCGACTGCCAGATCAACTTCGGCGTCTTCATGCACGACGATCACGTTTTTGCCGCCCATCTCCAGCGAGCAGATCGCGTTGCGGTCGGCGCAGGTCGAGGCGACGATGCGCCCCGTCTCCGTCGAACCCGTGAAGGAGATAAGCCGCACGTCTTTGTGATTAGTCAGACTCGCGCCCGCCTCGCCGTAACCCGTGACGAGATTGACAACTCCTGCCGGAATACTTGCCTCTTCACACGCTTCAACAAGATTGAAGGACGAAAGCGGCGTGTCTTCCGCCGGTTTGAGGACGACGGTGTTGCCGCAGACGAGCGCCGGGATCAACTTCCAACTCGGAATCGCCATCGGGAAATTCCACGGCGTGATCAAACCACACAAGCCGACGGGTTGACGCACGCACATCGCAAATTTATCTGGCATCTCGGCAGGCGTCGTGTAGCCGTGCAGACGCCTTCCCTCACCGGCCGTGAAATACGTGCAGTCAATCGCTTCCTGCACGTCGCCGCCCGTCTCCTTTAAGACTTTGCCCATCTCGCGCGTCATCTCTTGCGCGTATTGTTCTTTGCGACGAATCAAAATTTCGCCGAGGCGGAAAAGGATTTCGGCGCGACGCGGCGCAGGCATGGAGCGCCAACCGCGTGCGGCGTTTGCCGCCGCATCAATTGCACGTTCGACATCCTCCGCCATTGAGAGCGGGAAACGACCTACCACGTCGCGCGTGTCGGCCGGATTTTTATTCTCAAATGTTTCGCCACTCGCGCTCGCCACCCACTTGCCGCCGATGAAGTTGCGATAGGTTTTCACCACAGCGCGCGACTGTTGCGCGCCGCGCGCTGCGCTGTTGCCATTGCCGCGCTTATTTGTTTTCTTCAGTGCTTTTTGCGCTTGAGACATAGGAGGTTAGTGAGCAGTAAGCGGTAAGCAGTAGGAAAAGCAGGTTAATTTTAATTGCTCACCGCTCACTGCTTACTTTCTATTGATATGTGAACTGCACGATGCTTTGGGTTATTCGCTGACCGTCGTAGATGGCGACGTTCATTACAATCGCGTCACCGAGTTTAAGATTGCTGATGACGCGCTCAAAATCCGCGAGCGTCGTGACGGGCACGCGGTTGACGCGCTGGATCACGATTCCGGGGTCAATGTCGGCATCGTCGGCGAGGGTGCCGGGATCAACATCCTTGACGAGCAAGCCGCGCACGCCCGTCAATCTTCTTTCGGCCGCGATCTGCGGTGTCAGTTCACTCAAGGTCAAGCCGATGCGCGGGCGGGCTGATGGTTGCGGCGTTGACGATCTCGTGGCCGGAAGGTCGGGCGCGTTCTGCTTCATGTTGAGCGCGGCGCGCGTCTGCCGCGCCGGACGCTCGCCGACGACGACGCTCGCTGTGCGACGGTCGAACTTGTTATCGGCATCGCGCAGGTAAGTGAGTTGCACGGTTTGGCCGATGGGCGTAGCCGCAACTTTGCCGATCAACTCGTCGGGGTTCGTGATTGATTGCCCGTTGAATTCAACGATCACATCGTTGCGCTGAATCCCCGCTTTTTCCGCCGGGGTTTGCGCGTCGGGGAAATCCGTGACGACCGCGCCCTTCGCCTCCGGTAATCCGTAGACGCGCGCGTACTCCGCCTTCACCGGCGCAAGATTAATTCCGAGATAGCCGCGCCGCACTTTGCCGTTCGTCGTAATCTGGCGATAGACGAACGCCGCTTCGTTCGCCGGAAGCGCGAAGCCGATGCCGTTGTAGTCACCGGTCGTGGTCGCAATCTGCGAGTTGACGCCGATCACTTCGCCGCGCATGTTGACGAGCGGGCCGCCGGAGTTGCCGCGATTGATCGCCGCGTCCGTCTGCAGGAATCTCTGAAAACTCGTTGCGCCCTGCGTCTGTCTTTGCTTCGTTGATATGATACCGGCCGTAACGGTCTGTTCTAAACCGAAGGGCGAACCGATGGCAAGCACCCAGTCGCCAACTTGAGCATCATCTGAATTGCCGATGCGCACCGACGGCAGATCGCGCGCGGTGTCAACTTTCACCACCGCGATGTCCGTCTCTTCGTCCATCCCGACGACGCGCCCGCGCAGTTGCTCGCCCGTCTGCAATTTGACGGTGATGCGTGTTGCGCCTTCGACGACGTGTTGATTCGTGAGGATAAATCCTTTCGGATCGACGATGAAGCCGCTCCCGACGCCGCGCGAAGGCCGCCGCATACGCTGCTGCATACGCTGGCGAAACATATCCATCAAAGGGTTGTTCGGCAGCGAACTGCTGTCCGCATCATCATCTTCTTCCGCATCGCTTCCGATCTCGGCCTGCGACACGGTGTCAATGTTGACGACCGCCGACTCGACGCGGCGCGCGATCTCGACGAACGAAGCTGAGAGGGCTTCGGGAGCGCGCGCAATCTGCGCCTCGTTCTGCGCCACGGCCGGGCGACCCGCGAGTAACGCTCCAAGTCCGACGCCGCCCACCAAACACGCTACCGCGAGGGCGGCAATCCACACGCGCAGCTTGCGCAAAATCTCACGCTCCGCATCCGTCGTCCCACCCTTTGGAAGTTTGTACATAAAGCTTTAACCTCAAGAAGTTCGTTCGCCGCACTCCGCCCGCAATAATTATTCCTATGCGCGCTTTCGGTAACGGGTCATTACATATCGCCACCGCAACAGCGACCGCGCGCCGATGAAGTTTCGAGTATAACGCAGGCACGAAGCGACTCGCAAAGCATAAGCGCCGAATGCGCAGGGAAGGAAGCATCAATTCCGCAAAAGCAGTTTAGGCTTCATTTCAAACATAGGCTTACGACAAGACTATCAACCACGCGCATCACCCGAACAACCGTGAATAAATTTAGCGTTGTTTCGCGTGCTTTATTGGTTATTGCTCTGCTCCGGTCGTTTTGAAACAAGCACTTAGTTTGTTCCTTCAAACACTTCTTCGTCTCCGTAATCTTCGTCCTCTTTTGCCGCTCTCTTCTCAGCCCGCGCTCTTCCGCTCCAACGCAGTTCGGAAACGATGAGACCGGCGAAGATGAGCAGGCCGCCAAGCGCCCCGCGCGCGCCGATCCATTCATTCCAACCGCGCACCGCGACGGCGAACAACGTCGCAAAGACGGGTTCGAGGCTGAAGATGATCGCGGCGTGCGTCGCCGACATCCGCGCCTGCCCCCATGTCCAGACGAGAAACGTGACGACGGTCGCCACCAACGCGAGATAGACGAGTTGCCAAACCACCCGCGCGCTCCACACGAGCGGAACTGTTTCGCGCACGACCGCCTGCGGTAAGCTTCCTTCATCAACAAGGCTTGCGCACAGATGAATCCCGCTCCACGCCGAAATAAACAGGGCGGCGGCCGTCCCGATCTGCAATACCGTTAATTGTCGCGGATCGAAACGCCGCCCGTAATAACTCGTCAACACAACGTGCGTCGCAAATAATCCCGTGCTCGCAAGCGTTAAAAGATCGCCTTCGAGTAAACCGTTTCCTTCTCCCTGCGGCGCGAGCATCAACGCGCCGCCGACTGACGCCAGTAAAACGCCGAGCAAGTTTTCGATGTTCGGCCGCACGCGCAGCAACACGAACGCCACGAATGGCACAAGCGGCGTCGTTAAGCCCGTGATGAACGCCGACTTCGACGGCGTTGTATAAATCTGCCCCGCCGCTTGCAGCGTGAAGCCCGTACCGATCAAAAGGCCGAGCGTCACGCCCGCGCGCCACTGCTTCGAGCGCGCCGCGGCGAGGAGTTTCGGGAAAAGTACGATGAGGACGACGGCGGCGAGCAGAAAGCGAAATGTCAGATACGCGATTGGCGGCCAGCGTTCGAGAATGTCTTTCGCCACGACAAAGGTCGAACCCCAGATCACCGTCGTCGCCAGCAGCGCGACATCCGCGTTGAGATTTGCTTTCAGTCGCATGAAAAACAGTGATGAGTGATAGTGATGAGTAGAACAGGTCTTCTCTTACTCACTCATCACTCTCTTCTTAGGGTCGAAGCAGAACTTTTAACACGCCCGACGCGGCGGCGCGCTCCATCGCCCGCACGCCGTCGGTGAGCGGATAGGTTTCGCTGATCAAGCTCTCTACATCAATCGCTTTCTCTTTAAGCAACTCAAGCGATGAAGCAAGACGTCCGCAACGCGATCCGACGACGCTCAACTCATCAACAACGATCCGCGCCGCGTCGAAATTCGTTGCGCCGTGAAAAGTTGATTTCAGCACAATCGTGCCGCGCGGCCGCACAAGTTCGAGCGCAAGCGCAAAGCCACTTGCCGCCCCTGACGCTTCAACTACCAAATCGAAGCGGCGCGAACTTCCCGGCAAATCGTCAAGCCCTACAGTCTCAACTCCGCGCGCGTCCGCGATGGCAAGTTTCTCCCGGTGCTTGCCAACGAGGAGAACTTGCGCGCTCGCGCGTCGCAAACTTTGCGCGCACAACAGACCGAGTTTTCCGTCTCCGATCACAGCCACGCTCGTCTCCATCGTTATCGGCACGCGCTCCGTAATCCCCCACGCCGCTGCCAGAGGTTCGGCAAACACCGCGCGCTCGTCCGGTATCTCGTCCGGCACAACAAGGAGATTCTCAATCGGCAACTGCAAAAATTCGGCGAACGCCCCGTCGCGCCCGACGATGCCGAGCACCGTGCGCGACGGACAATGCCGCGCATCTCTGCTCGCGCACACCGCACAAGCGCCGCAGCCCGCGTTGATCTCACCGACCACACGCTTGCCGACCCAATCCTTTTCCGGCGCGCTCTCTACACGACCGACGAACTCGTGTCCGAGCGTTCCCTCAAATCTCGCGTAGCCGCGCGCGATCTCTAAATCCGTGTTGCATATTCCTGCTAAAAGGACGCGCATCGTCGCTTCACTTTCATCGCGCGGCGCAGCTACATCCGAAACGCTTAACCGATTCTTCTCAAAACGCAGAGCCTTCATGCTGTCACAAAATTCATATTCAAATTAACTCCTGCGCCGCCCGCTTCCTTGTAAAGTTCTTAATACGTTTTCCGCTCTCTCAAGCGCGGCATCGCGCCCGCGCTGCAGATCGGCGATTGTGAGCGCAACCGTTTCGTCCGGCATAACACCCGTTCCTTCGAGCACGCGCCCCTTCGGTGACACATAGACGCGCGCGCTGTAGCGAAGCGTTCCGCCATCTTTCGTTCGCTTCGAGTAAGAGTTGAGCACGCAGCCGCACGTTTGACGACCGATGATTTGGGCACGTCCTGATTCCTGCATAAACTGCGAAAACGTCTCCGACGCGCTCGCCGAACCTTCATCAACAAGAATCACGATTGCTCCCATATAGACTTTCTCAATCCTGTGCGTGTAATACTTTTGCGCCTCGCCGTTTCGCGGACGGAAACCGCCGTAGCTCGTCTCCGTCGCAAAAAAGTTGCTGGCGATATTCAGCAGCACTTCGCCCGAACCGCCGCCGTTGCCGCGCAAATCAATGACCAGTCCCGGCGCGTCCATCATCTTCGCAAGCTCCGTGTTGAAACGCTGATCCATCGGCGGCTGCCACTGATCGAACTTGATGTAACCGAAGCCGGAAGTGAGACGCCGCGCTTCAAGCACGGGCGCTTCCGTGCGCGGGCTGAAATGCGTGACTTTCACATCAAAAATCTTGCCGTCGAAATCTTCAATGCCGAAGGTGCGCGTTGAGCCAAGAAAGCCGCCGTAGAGCAACGCCGTCATCATCACTGCTTTCATCGAACGCTCCGAAGACGATCCGGCGAAACGCGTTTTGATGTCGGCGAAAAGTTCTTCAACCGTTCTGCCGTTCACTGTCCGCAAACTCATGCCCGGTTTAACGCCTGCACGAGCCGCGTCGGAATCCGGCTCGACTTCCGCCACGACGATCTTACCTTCAGCTTCGCCAAGCGAAATGCCAACGCCGCCCACCGGATTAAACTTGCCCTGATCTTGCGGCGACTTCGGGCGGGAGAAAACCGTGTGCGCGTCGCGCAGTTCGGCGAGCATCACTTCAAACAATTTGTAAAACTCAAAATCGTTCGCCGCCTCCTCCGCCTGCGGGCGATAGCGTTCACGCACCGCCCGCCAATCCACGCCGTTAAAACCGGGATCGTAGTAGTTCTCGTTGATCGTCTTCCACACGTCTTCAAAAACTTCGACGCGATCCTTGCTAGACAATTTGTTTGACGGTTGAGATTGCTGTGCGGCGTCGTTGCCCGTCGAAGCCGTCGTAGGCGATTTGCAAGCGGTGGCGATGATGATGGTAAGTAAGAGCGCAGTGTAAACAATTCGCTTGTCGGATGACGCGGCTTTTATGTTCGGTTTAATTTTTCTCGAAGGGTCTTTAACATCCATGTTGCGCCCAATCTTTTCGCCGTCGCTTAAAAATTTTTCGCCTTTGTGTAAGCGTTCTGCGCGGTTAGTTCCGCCGTCTGCTCGCGCCCTGAGACGTTAACGGGCAAACGCCACGAGGTCACTTCATCACGATTCGGCACGGTCGCATAAATCCACCACCTGCCGGGCGGCACGCCGATCAGCGTTTCGCCTCCCGCGCCGAAACGCCCCTTGACGGCCGGATTATTCTTCAGTCGTTGTTGAAGGAAATCGTCGAAGCGTTGTCCGGCGCGCCGTTCAAAGTAGAACTCGCGTTGCGCCGCCGCCAGATCAAACGGGTAAAGTTCGAGCGTCGCTTCCGCGAGTTGCGCCGCGTCGAACGCAGGCAATTGCAGCACGATGCGCAGTTGTGTTTCCGTTCTCGTTCCCGCTTCGCCGCCGAATCTCGTGTCTCGTTCGCCGTTGTCCGGCAACCCGCGATAGATCAGCCAGAGAGCCGCCACGAGCACGAAGACGAGCGCCACACGCAACAACAGGACGGCGAAATGGTGAATGGAACTTTTAGTATTCACATCAAACGCGCGTGGGCGAACAAAGATTTTCTATGCTTTGTAGGTACTCACTTAGAGAATAGGAATGATTGATGAAAACACGCGAAACGAAAGTGGCTTTGCGCTTCTTCGTTCGTATGTTTTCATGGTTTCATCTTTTCTCTTATCAAATGCCAACGCAACCCAAGCCGACCGCAACGGTAAGTAAGCGTCAAAGTCGAATCGCTCACACGGTCACGCCCGCCTCGCGCAACGCGCTTTCGAGTTCCGCGTTTGTCGGCACGGAAAGCACGCGCCCCGCGATGTCAACGGTCGGTTTCTGTTCCTTGCCGCCGTTCCTGTCTTTCACCCATTGCGAGGCGGCCGCGTCCTTCTCGACATCAATGTAATTGTAATCAACTCCCAATTCGTCCAATTGCCGCAGCGTCCGCTGCGTGTCGCCGCACCAACCCGCTCCGTAAACTTTTATTTCCACCCTTTGTGTTGCTCCTTAAACTTTTCTTTTCGAGCGAACATCATAACAATAAAGCTTCGCGCTTTCTATTCGCGTTCATGTTCGCTTCCACACTTGCCGCAGAGCACCGGATTCCCGTAATCTCAAGCGTTAAGAATTCTATTGACCGCCACGCGAATGCACGACCGGAGTTAATCGCACTTGAAACTAACGGATAAATTTCGAGATGAATGCGGCGTCTTCGGCATCTTCGGCCACGCCGAGTCCGCGCGCCTCACCTACCTCGGACTCTACGCCCTGCAACATCGCGGGCAGGAATCATGCGGCATCACCGCATCCGATGGCGACGAGCTTCGAGCCGAGCGCGCGATGGGCTTGGTCTCCGATGTGTTTGACGCCGAAACTCTCAACCGCTTGCCCGGCACGAGCGCCATCGGGCATGTGCGTTATTCAACGTCGGGCGAAGTCTCCGTCCGCGAAGCGCAACCCTTCCTCGTCGCCTGCCAGCACGGGCAAGTCGCCGTCTGTCACAACGGAAATCTGCCGTTCGCCACGGAAGAACGGAAACGATTAGAGCAGGAAGGAGCGATCTTCTCTTCAACGTCGGACACGGAAGTTGTCTTGCACCAGATCGCCCGTTCGCGCGCCGCGAGCATTGTAGAAGCGATCCCCGAAGTGTTGTGCGAAACCGAAGGCGCGTTCTCGATGCTGTTTCTGACGCCGGAAAGTTTGATCGCCGTGCGCGACCCGCGCGGCTTTCGCCCGCTCGCGCTCGGAAGATTGGGCGATGCTTGGGTGATCGCTTCAGAAACCTGCGCCTTCGATCTTATTGACGCCGTTTACGTCCGCGACATCGAGCCGGGCGAGATGCTTGTGATTGACGCGGCGGGACTTCATTCATCACATCCTCTTCCTTTGCGTCCGCACTCTTTCTGCATCTTCGAGCACGTTTATTTCGCGCGCCCCGATTCCGTGATCTTCGCCCACTCCGTCAACGAATCGCGTCACAAGCTGGGCAAGCGTTTAGCCATCGAACATCCGGCCGACG
>JACCYN010000357.1 GCA_013696465.1 Pyrinomonadaceae bacterium | reverse complement strand
GGTGGATTTAGTTTTCGCAGATCAA
Organism: Pyrinomonadaceae bacterium; assembly: GCA_013696465.1. Taxonomy (GTDB): domain Bacteria; phylum Acidobacteriota; class Blastocatellia; order Pyrinomonadales; family Pyrinomonadaceae; genus JACCYN01. Next base: position 2,221 of record JACCYN010000357.1, on the reverse strand, counting down.
ATGAGCGGCGAGAAGCGGGATGATGAGTTCGTGATGTCCGGTGATGGAATAGCCGTGCCCCGCGCCTTCGCTTGTCGGGCGGCGCACGACGTTGGTCATCGGGCGGTAGGATTGAATAAAGTCGAAGTTGGCGGTGGTGAAATCTGCGAGCAGGTAATTCAAGTTTCTGACGAGCGTGACAGCTTTTAAGAAAACTTCGGGAAGAACGACGGCCGAACCGACGTTGAGGTAGCAGCCTCCGCCGTTCATGCGACGCACGAGTTCACTGAAAAGGCGAAAGTCGGTGTGCGTCGTCGCGCCCAAGGCCGCGCCGTCCGCGTTCGGGTGAAAATGCCCGATGTCTGCGCCGATGGTGAGGTGAGCGGTGAAGGGGATGCGGGATTTGTACGCCTGACAGAGCAGAGAGTGAGAGGCGTGCGGCGGATCAATCTGTGCGAGCATTCGTCCGAGAGCTTCACCTAATCCTAAACCTTCGCGCGCGCCCTCGCGCGCCGCGTCGTTTAGAATTCGTCCCGTCTCCTCCGCCGCGCCGAACGCGCCTGCTCCCAAACTTGCATCAACGTCTTCGGAAGTCGAACCCGCAAGCGCAATCTCCGCATCGTGAACGAGCACCGAGCCATTGGCGGCTATCGCTGTCACAAACCTGCGCCGCATTAAGTCTATGATAAGTGGTGCGAGACCTGTCTTGACAACGTGACCGCCGATGCCCCAGATGATGGGACGCTCAAGTTCGCGCGCGCGTTTAATTTGCGCGGCGATCTCGCGCAAAGAGCGGACGGCTAAAATGTTCGGCAGACTGTGTAAAAAATCACGCAGTGAATTTGTTTCTTCGAGAGGAGCGGCGAAATCCGCAATCGTTACTTTGCTCGGACGCTCAGCGAGTTTATACGTGCTGACCTTTTTGAGATCAATCGGTCGCAAATCGTCTTCGTAGATTGACACAGTTCCTTTAGCAAACTCCCTAAGCGGATTTTGAGGGGAAAAGCGTGCGCTCGACTGTTTCGCAGAGAATGTGACCGAGCAGGTTATGAGTTTCCTGTATGCGCTGCGTGTCACGGCTTGAGACGACGAGCGCGAGATCGCAAAGCGCGGCGACGCACCCGCCATCCCCTCCGAGCAATCCGATTGTCTTCATCCCTGCGGCGCGCGCGCCTTCGACGGCACGGACGATATTTTGTGAGTTGCCGGAAGTTGAAATCGCCAAGAGTGTATCGCCCGCTGTACCGAAGGCTTCGATCTGACGGGCAAAGACCTGCTCGAAGCCTGTGTCGTTGGCGATGCACGTCAGCACGCCGCCGTCGGTCGAAAGCGCCAACGCGGGTAGCGCCTTGCGCTCGGTGAGAAAGCGATTGATGAATTCGCCCGCGATGTGTTGCGCGTCGGCCGCCGATCCGCCGTTGCCGCAGAGCAGAACTTTGCCGCCCGCTCGAAACGAATCGGCTATCATTGTGCCCGCGCGCAAAACATCCTCCGTGTGCTCGGCGAAGAAACGCTTTTTGGTTTCAATGCTCTCGGCGACAATGGAAGCGATCTGTTCGTGCATTATCTGCTGAAATCGAACGATAGAAATTTACGAAGCCGCACAAGTATAAATCATCTACGCGCTTTTGCGCTCACGACGCCCAGCAGCCGCAGTAGCAGCGTGCCCGTTGAGCAGGGGGCGCAGAGCTTGTCCCGTGTAAGAGCGGCGCACACGCGCGACATCTTCAGGCGATCCAGCGGCGATGACACGCCCGCCGTTTGCACCGCCTTCGGGGCCGAGATCAATAATGTAATCGGCTGATTTGATCACGTCCAAGTTGTGTTCGATGACGATCACCGTGTTGCCGACGGAGACGAGGCGTTGCAGTACATCAAGAAGTTTATGCACATCGGCGAAGTGAAGCCCAGTCGTCGGTTCGTCGAGAATGTAAATGGTTCTACCCGTAGCGCGCTTTGATAGTTCACGCGCAAGCTTGATGCGTTGCGCTTCGCCGCCGGAAAGCGTTGTCGCCGATTGACCGAGTTTGAGGTAGCCGAGTCCGACATCCAAAAGCGTTTGCAACTTCGGCTTGATCTGCGGGATGTTCTCTAAAATCGGCAATGCCTCTTCAATCGTCGTGTCGAGAAGCTCGGCAATTGACTTGCCCTTGTATTTCACCGAAAGCGTTTCGCGGTTGTAGCGCGCGCCGCGACACACATCGCAGAGCACGTAAACATCGGGAAGAAAATTCATCTCGAT
>JACCYN010000340.1 GCA_013696465.1 Pyrinomonadaceae bacterium | reverse complement strand
CCTCGTCAGTCAGTTCGAGCGTCGCCACCATATCTGTTTCCTCCGCTTCCGCTTCATTGAGTTGTCGCAATCCGATTTGCAAACGGAGTTTAAGTTCCGTCTCATACCCGGCGCGGCGCAGATTCTCGATGGCGGCGGCAACTTCAGCCGATCCTTCGATGGCAGAGTTGATCGCCGAGCCTAGCTCTTTGCCGATTCTCTTCGCGTCGTCGTTGATTTCCAAAATAAATCCCGATTGTTTAGGATGATCTGTTGCTACCTTAATCCGCACAAAAGCTCCAACTTTTGATGGTGTCGTTGTTGACCTCTTCCAGAGACTCTCTAGCGCGAGCATTCGTTGGATTGATTGTTAGTACCTTCGCGTAATAACTCATTGCCTTCCGTTGCGCTTGGCTCATCTGTGTTAAGCGTGGCGACCCGTTTATGTACGGCCTGAAACAATCGTATTTATAATCATCGAGGTCATCTCGCAATACCATATAAAGGTCTTTATTGAATTCCGCGATAATTGACAAAGTTTCTTCTATGAAAGGGCCATCGGGAAACTCCTTCTCGTATTTGTATGCTGCTCTGATATTCGGCATCTCTCCCAAACCACTGGCAGACTCAATATCCATGGTTGAGAACAAAGTATAGCTTCTGAATTTTGAGTCGGGGTCCATCTGATGAGCATCAACGAGTAATTTTCCCGTGTATACGAGAAGTTCATCATAACCCATCTGTATTCCTAATCTTTTGTATTTGCCATCCCGAAATTCAAGCTCATCTCCACAGGGATAAAACTCAGGTCGGCTGTTGAAGAATCGCCTGATCTTTCCATCAAGCATCACCAGCTTTTCTATAGACGGCCTCTTCTCGATCTCCGAATACTGCCCGTCAAATTGCGCAAGAGATTGACCAATGCGTTGCTTCCACTGACATTGATTTGTCCGTTCTGTAGAAGTTTGTATCTCAGTCTTTGAGTCTGGATTATTAAATATGTGACTCGATTCGTGTGATTGATCGGGATAGTGGAAAAGCCAAATCGTCGCAACGCCAACTCCAATAATAAATGTTAGAAGCGCGATGACAAAGCGAAGTGTAAAGTACGACATGCAACACCCTTTCACCCTATCACATCAGAAGAAACAAGAAAGTCGCCGTTTCGCGCTCGCGTCCAACGACTTGTATGGCTTCGCCTTTGCGTGACCGTCTGGCTCCGGTATTTCACTTTGCTTTGTAATCCAACGCCGCTTGCAACACAGTGTCGCGCCCCTGCTCGTAGTCGGCAAAGGCTGGCTCTACCGAAATATCAACCGGAACATACGACAACTTCGAGTCTTTCACGAACTCAAAAAACTTTATCGAGTAGGAGACTTCTACCTTCGAGTGCGGCAGCTCAAATTTTTGCACTTCGCCGTAATTGGTCGGGCGTTGTCCGGGCGGCGAGCCGACCCACAGCGCGCTCAATAAATCGCGTAGCTGAATGGCGTTCATAAACGCCGACGAATATGTGCCTCTCGAAACCAGAGCGAACAGTTTGCCCTTTTCGATTAACTGCGGACGCTTTTGCAGTTCGACCGCCAAGCTGCGAAGCACCCTTGAATCGCCGCCGCCGTTGCGTCTGAGGTCAATGATGAACTTCTGCGCCCCTCGCGCGTCCACGACGGCGAAGACTTCTTTAACGAATTCATCGAAAGGTTTCTTCGGGTCGTTCGCGCACACATTGTAAGCAAGATAAAGCGTTTGGTTATCGGGCAGGTATTCAAACCAGTAATACTGTTCCGCGTTTTTGAGCGCGAGCGGCAATTTTGATTGGTCGAGAGCTTCACGCCACTGGACTTTGCTCCAATCGTCGCCTGTGACGCTTCGCACGTCGAGCGCGAACCGCTTGCCGTTGCGGTCAAGGAGAACAAATTTGCCCGTATCTTTCCGTTTCAAAATGCCTTTATTCTGCAATGCTTCCGCCCAATTCAAAAAAAAGCTCATTCGCCCCGTGCGATTAAATTCGTTGTCCGCCGCAACCGTGTCGTTTAACAACTGCACGGCTCGTTCGATTTTCACATCGCCGATTTGCACGAGTCGTGCGCCGAGAGCTTGTTTGTATTCGTTGGTCGTCCGCGTGACAAACCAGCCCTCACGATAGCGGCTGAACCTGAAAGGAAAGCGTGACGTGGGCAATTGATAAAATCCGACTCCGGTATGCCCGTCGCCGACTTGCGCCGTAATTCGCATCAGCGCAAAGTAGATTTCATCATCAGACAGTTTGGGGATTCGCGCTTCGAGACGTTCCACTTCGCGCTCAAAATCGTTTTTCGACAATTGGAAAAACAGATTCTTGTGTCGCTTCGGTAATTCGGCAGCGTAAAAACGCACGTCCTCACGCCAACGCTCGTCGCGCGAAAGTTCGCTTGTTTGTGCTTGCGCGGAAGTTGATAAAACAAACGGCAAAATCAGGCAAGCCATTAACCTAAATTGCCTGATGAATTTGTTTATGACTTTATTCATAAGTGGTACGCCTCTCATCGTTCGGCAAAAGACGAACGAATGTTTGAGTGTGTTTGATGAAACGATGCTATCGAAAGCAGGGCTTGCGGGTCAACCGCCCGCTCGTCGAAGCGTTCCATTGCGACTGTAAAATCCTTGTGTTAGCCTGCGATTCAAGGCGCGGGAAAAATGGAATAAGATTTCCGCCATCTGCCGTTACACAAACGCGAAACAAAAAATTATGGCGACTAAAACTGAACCCCCGACGAAGAGCGAACGACGAAGTTCGTTTCAAACATCTTCAGGCATCGAATTGCCGAACGACTTTAACCCGTCGAACACGGAAGCGATAAATTATGAAGGTGACTTGAACGCGCCCGGCGAGTTTCCCTACACGCGCGGCGTGCGCTCGAATGTGTATCGCGGCCGGTTCTGGACGATGCGCCAGTACGCCGGATACGCGACGGCCGGAGAATCAAACAAGCGCTACAAATACCTTCTCGCGCACGGCACGACCGGCCTTTCCGTCGCCTTCGATCTGCCAACTCAAATCGGACTTGATTCCGACGATCCATTAGCCGCCGGAGAGGTCGGTAAAGTCGGCGTCGCCATTGATTCGCTGGAAGATATGGAACAACTCTTCGACGGCATCCCGCTCGATTCGGTTTCGACTTCGATGACAATCAACGCGACCGCTTCGACGCTCTTGTGCCTCTACATCGCCGTCGCAAAAAGACAACGCGTCGCCTCGAACAAACTGAACGGCACGATCCAAAACGACATCTTGAAAGAGTATGTCGCGCGCGGCACATACATCTATCCGCCCGCGCCGTCGCTCCGGCTCGTCACCGACACCTTCGCCTTCTGCGCGGCGGAAGTCCCGCTCTGGAACACAATCTCTATTTCCGGTTATCACATCCGCGAAGCCGGATCGACGGCCGTACAAGAAGTTGCGTTCACACTCGCCGACGCCGTCGCTTACGTCGAAGCCGCGCTCCAAGCCAAATTGAAAATAGATGACTTCGCCCCGCGCCTCTCGTTCTTCTTTAACGCGCACAATAACCTTCTCGAAGAGATCGCTAAATTCCGCGCGGCCCGGAGACTTTGGGCGCGCATCATGCGCGAACGTTTCGGGGCGCGCGATCCGCGCTCGATGATGCTCCGCTTCCACACGCAGACCGCAGGCTCCACGCTTACCGCGCAGCAGCCGGAAGTTAACGTCGTTCGCACGACGATTCAAGCGCTTGCGGCAGTTCTAGGCGGCACGCAAAGCCTTCACACCAACTCGATGGACGAAGCCCTCGCGCTCCCCACCGAAAACTCGGCGCGTGTCGCGCTACGCACGCAGCAGGTGATTGCACACGAGTCCGGCGTCGCCGACACGGTTGATCCGCTCGCGGGTTCTTACGCCATCGAACACCTCACGAATGAAATCGAACGTCGCGCCAACGCTTACATCGAAAAAATAGATGCGGTGGGCGGAATGCTCCGTGCGATTGAGACGGGCTATGTGCAGCGCGAGATTCAAGAAGCGGCTTACGCTTACCAGCGCGCAATTGAAACGCAGGAAGCGGTCGTTGTTGGCGTCAACCGTTTCCAACTCGAAGAAGAACCCATGCAAACGATTCTGCGCATCGATCCGCAACTCGAACAAAATCAGATCGAGCGCGTCCGCGCACTGCGCGCTCGACGCGACGACGAGCGAACGCAAAACGCGCTCACTAAATTAGAGGAAGCAGCGCGCGGGACAGAGAATCTTCTGCCGCTCATACTCGCGTGCGTCGAATCCTTTGCGACAGTCGGCGAAATCAGCAATCGCTTGCGACGCGTGTGGGGCGAGTACCGTGAAGCAGTAACGGTGTGAAACTGAAACACATGGCGGCATGAACTTAAGCTGTTCCCCTGCGATTTTATGTTTCAAGTGAATGGATAAAGAAGCAGAAAGTCTGAAACCGTAATTCGCGATCTCGTAAAATTGAAGATGAATGACCTGAGTCTTTGAAACCACAAATTGTGATCCCAAACGCGAGACGCCGCATTACGCTCCGTGTGTTTTCACCGAGAGCGTCTATGGAGATGTACATGCGTAAAGCGAAATTGACTCAAGCAGTAACTTGGATAACGCTCTGCTGCATGTTGTTAATCGTGTCGTCAAATACCATCAGCCACACATCGCAGGCGGAAGAAAGTGAAGTCGCCGAGAGATTATCTTCGTCGGCAGCGAAGAAGGTAATTGCCGTGCGAGCCAGAGAAGTGATGTGGGCGCTTAGAAACAAAAATATGCTTCAGCTTTCCGCCTTCGTCCACCCTGAAAAGGGAATGCGATTCTCCCCCTACGCTTACGTTGACGGGCGGAAAGACCTTACCTTCAGCGGCAAGTCCGTTCGTAATCTTTTATCGAACAAACGGCAATATACTTGGGGCAACTATGACGGGTCGGGCGATCCGATTCGACTAAGCTTCGCACAATATTACGCACGATTCGTTTATAACAGAGATTTCTATCGCGCGCGCGAAGTTGGGTATAACAGAATGATTGGAAAGGGCAACTCCACTAATAACATCACCGAAACGTACCCGGAAGCGATCACGGTCGAGTATTATATTCCGGGCACGCGCCGCCATCAGGGGATGGACTGGGCGAGTCTCCGGTTGATCTTCGAGGAGAAGAACGGAGCATGGTATCTAGTCGGAATCGGCCATGATGAATGGACGATCTAGCTTGCGTGCAACAAAGCTTTATAAGCTTGGAACATTCAAAAATCTGCAAACGCACTTCTACGTCCGCGCCGGAAGATAGAATGTTAGAGCAGAAAATTATCCTGCATCGCTTGTGTGACCAATACCGTGAAGCGGTGACAGTGTAGAACGAGGTAGAGAGCGCGGGTTCGTTCTATAATTGCGGTTGAGTGTGAACTGGAGGTGGAGAGAGTTGAGAGCGATCTTCTTTAGGTTGCTGGCAGCGATGTTGACCGTAAGCGTTGCGGCGTCGTGTGCGCCACAAACGGGTAAGCAGGATAAGGAACCGGCTCAGGAGGAAGCGGCGCGACGGGAAAGCGGCAGCACGTCGCCCGATCCGGCGGCTGCTACGCAAAGAGTAGAAACACGGGCGAACTTACTTCCGGCTGTAAGCAGTTTTCGCGCGTCGCTCGGCAGTCGCGGCATCGAGATGCAATTGCGGCGCGACGGAGAGAAAGTTTCGGGTACTTACGCTTACGACGGTATCAATGAAAATCTCACGCTCACCGGACAGATCGATGCGCAAGGCAAATTGACTCTCGCCGAATTTGACGCGAAAAGGAAACAGACGGGAAAATTCGACTGCCACGTTGAAGTCGCTCCTGATGGAGAATCGGGCATCTCGATTAACGGCAATTGGGCACGGCCAGACGGAAGCGGTCAAACCTCCGTCGCTTTAAGCGAGCAGCACGTTGATTTCACGAACGGCTTGCGCGTCGTAAGCAAGGTGATAAGAAACGGCAAATACGATGTTGCCGCATCGTATCCGCAACTCGTCGGAGGCAACGCGGCAGTTGCTGCAGGTGTCCAGAAATTCAATCAGCAGATCGCCGCGCTCGTCTCCGAAAACGTTAGGCAATTCGTCGCAGACGATCCGCCGCCCGGCAAAAGCAGTTACGAGACATTTTTTAACGTGCTGCTGGCGACCGACGATTTAATCAGCGTCGAAATAAGTGAAGAGTCATACTCCGGCGGCGCATATCCGAATCATTATTACTACCCACTCACTTATGATTTGCGCGCCGGCCGTGAAGTGCAACTCGAAGAGTTGTTCAAACCCGGCTCGAAATATACAGAAGCGATCCTGCGGTACTGTCTCGATAGTATGAACAAGAGCGCGCGGGAATCTAAAGAAGAGGAGGCGCGACGCGAAGGCAAGCCGCGCCCGACAAGCGATGAGCCGTTGTTCTCGGCGGAGGCAGTAACCGAATGGAAAACGTGGGCGATGACGCGCCGAGGGTTGATCGTTTACTTCGATTTCCCACACGTCATCGCCGCTTACAACCGTCAGTTTGTGCCGTATCGCGTGGTTGCGGATGACCTCAAGCCTGATTCTCCGGCGGCGCGTCTGAGAAGATAAACGCGCGACTTGTGAAGGCGGTTTGACGCATCGGTTGCGCGCCGAAAGTAAAAGCTCTCTTGGCAACAAAGCAAATCTTCCGTTAATCTTCACCTCGATGCCACATCTGCTCGAAGTCAAAAATCTACAAACTCATTTCCAGACGCGCGCCGGAATTGTCCGCGCGGTTGACGACGTAAGTTTTCATCTTGACCAAGGCGAGTTGCTTGCGCTCGTTGGCGAGTCGGGGTGCGGTAAATCCGTCACGGCGTTGTCAGTTATGCGGCTCGTCGCGCCGCCGGGGAAGATCGTGGGCGGCGAGATTATATTCGAAGGCGAAAACCTGTTGACGTTTTCGGAAGAGCGGATGCGCCGGATTCGCGGCGACGACATTGCGATGATCTTTCAAGACCCGATGACATCTTTGAACGCTGTCTATACGGTCGGCGAGCAGATCGCGGAGGCGTTAAGACTTCACCGCAACATGAACCGCAAGCAGGCGCGCGCGGCGGCGATTGAGGCGATGAAGGAGGTGGCGATCCCTGACCCGGCACGGCGCGCGGATGATTACCCGCATCAACTTTCGGGCGGGATGCGCCAGCGAGTGATGATCGCTATGGCTTTGGCGTGCGACCCGAAGCTTTTGATTGCCGACGAGCCGACGACCGCTTTAGATGTCACGATCCAAGCCCAGATTCTCGAACTGTTGAACGAGTTGCGAGCGACGCGCAACCTCGCGGTGTTGCTCATTACACACGATCTCGGAGTCGTGGCGGAGACAGCCGACCGCGTGTGCGTGATGTACACGGGGCGCATCGTTGAGGAGTCTCCGGTCGAAGAGTTGTTCGCGCGCCCGAAGATGCCGTACACGGAAGGTTTGCTACGGTCGGTGCCGAAGTTGACGATGGCGGAGGTGGGAAAGGCGGAGCGGATGGAAACGATTGAGGGCACGGTGCCGAGTCCGACCGCCTTGCCGCCGGGTTGTCATTTTGCGCCGCGCTGCGAACACCGGATGCCGCGTTGCACCGAAGGCGTGATCCCGCTTTATGAAATTGATGAAGGACGTGTGCGCGTGCGCTGCGTGCTCTACGATCTGGCGGCTGCCGTCACCGCCGATCACAAACACGAAGGGGAAGGAACGAGTGCCGAGTGAGCACAAACGAGCGAATGCAAACTGTGCCGGAAGCGGAGACGGCCGCGGCGGGGGTGAGTGACGCGCAAGGATCGGAAAGAAGTGGCGAGCTTGTGCGCGTGCGGAATCTCGTCAAACACTTTCCGGTCGCGGGCAGCGACGACGTGGTGCGCGCCGTTGACGGCGTGACGTTTGAAATCTTGCCGGGTGAAACGCTTGGATTGGTCGGCGAGTCGGGGTGCGGAAAATCAACGGTCGGGCGTCTGCTGCTGCGTCTGATCGAACCAACAGAGGGTGAAATATACTTTGAGGATCAAAACATCACAGTCTTACGCGGCAAAGCCTTACGCGATCTGCGCGGCGGGATGCAGATCATCTTTCAAGACCCGTATGCGTCCCTGAATCCGCGCATACGCGTGCGCGACATCGTGGCCGAGCCGCTCGTGATTCACGGCATCGGGGGGAAGAGTGAGCAGCGCGAGCGCGTCGCCGATCTCTTTCGCAAAGTCGGGCTCGACCCCGATTACATGGATCGCTACCCACACGAATTCTCCGGCGGGCAACGTCAACGCATCGGCATCGCGCGAGCGCTCGCATTAAACCCTAAGTTGATCGTCGCCGATGAACCCGTCTCCGCCCTCGACGTTTCCGTGCAGGCGCAGGTCGTCAATCTGCTCGAAGATTTACAGAGTGAGCTCGGCTTAACTTATCTATTTATCTCGCACGGCCTCGCCGTCGTCGAACACATCTCGAACCGTGTGGCCGTGATGTATCTGGGGCGCATCGTCGAGGTGGCGTCGGCCATCGAGTTGTACGCGAACCCGCTCCACCCGTACACGCGCGCTCTGCTCTCGGCCATCCCCATCCCCGACCCGACGCGCAAACGCGAGCGCATCGTCCTCACGGGCGACGTGCCCACTCCGATCAACCCGCCTTCCGGCTGTCGCTTCCACACGCGCTGCCCCGACGCAATTCCCGAATGCTCGCAGATTGACCCTGACCTGCGCGAGGTTGCGCCCGGGCACACGGTCGCCTGTATTCGCGTGCCCGGTTGGGCTGACGCGCCGACGGCGGCCTGAGAAGCGAAGCCTCCGGTATTGGATCATAACTCCGCCCCGACGCTTGAAACCCAAGCGACTTGCAAATCGTAACAACGATGCTATTCCGTCCTTGTTTGCAGCCGACTTGAAGCAGATCAACACCCGCGCCAACACCTTAAAGGATCAAAAAATGAGCGAAACCAATACCCCCATGACCCCCTCTGACGCCGGTGCGGCACACGAAGCGAACGCGCCCACGATGACCACGCCGCAAACTCTGGCTAACATCTTCTTCGAGCCGGGGCGCACCTTCGAGGCGTTGCGCGAAAGGCCGCGCTTCCTCGTCGCCGGCCTCCTCATGTTGGTCATCTTCATGGCCTTCTATCTCACGTACATGCAGCGCGTCGGTTACGACAACATCGTCAACGCGGAGATCGAAACCAGGGCGCAGCAGACGGAGATGTCGGACGACCAGAAAGCCGCCGGTCGCACCATTCAAACGAAACCCTTCGTGAAGGCCATTCGCTACGGGTCGCCCCTGATCGGGATTGTGATCGTCATCGCGGCGGGCGCAGGAATTTATCTGCTCGGCGCGATGTTGATGGGTAAGGGGATGAACTACAAGCAGGCGTTGGCCGTGTGGACTTATTCGTCATTGCCGCCGCTGGCGCTCTCGATGCTCACGAATCTGGTGTTGCTTATGGTGAGGCCGCCAACCGATGACGCGGAGATCGCGCGCGGGTTAAACGGTTTAGTTCATGCTAATCCGGGCATTGTCGTTGAC
>JACCYN010000329.1 GCA_013696465.1 Pyrinomonadaceae bacterium | reverse complement strand
GCGTGATCAACCGCAACAACCGACTCAAGAAGTTGATGGAGCTGCGTGCGCCGGAAGTGATTGTGCGCAACGAAAAGCGGATGCTTCAGGAAGCGGTTGACGCGCTCTTTGACAACGGCCGTCGCGGTCGTGTGTTGCGCGGCGTCAACAATCGCCCGCTCAAGTCTTTATCTGACACTTTGAAAGGCAAGCAGGGACGTTTCCGCCAAAACCTTTTAGGTAAGCGCGTTGATTATTCGGGTCGCTCGGTGATCGTCGTCGGCCCCGAACTCAAGCTTCATCAGTGTGGTTTGCCGAAGAAGATGGCGCTCGAACTTTTCAAGCCGTTCATCTACAACCAGCTTGAAAAGCAGCAGTACGCGGCGACGATTAAGCAAGCGCGCGAGATGGTCGAACGCCAAGAGCCGGTGGTATGGGACATTCTGGAAGAGGTGATCCGCGAGCATCCCGTGCTTTTGAACCGCGCGCCGACGCTTCACCGTCTTGGCATTCAAGCCTTCGAGCCTGTTCTGGTTGAAGGCAAGGCGATCAAGATTCACCCGCTCGTCTGCACGGCGTTTAACGCCGACTTTGACGGCGACCAGATGGCCGTGCATATTCCGCTGTCGCCCGAAGCGCAGATCGAAGCAGCCGTGTTGATGCTCGCTTCCAACAACATTCTTTCACCGGCGAACGGTCAGCCTATCGCCGTGCCGTCGCAGGACGTGGTGCTCGGCTGTTACTACCTAACGCGCGACCGTCCCGGCGCGAAAGGCGAGGGGCGCGTCTTTGCCTCAAGCGATGAGGTGCTGCTCGCTCTCGACGCGAAAGAAGTGACGACGCAGACGCCAATCAAGCTGCGCTACGAAGGCGACTTGATCGACTTGACGCAAGAGCGCGACACGCAAGACGTGATGCGCGCGGCGGTGCAGAAGAGCATTCGCCGCGTGATCAATACGACGGTCGGGCGTGTGATCTTCAACGACCGCGTGCCGAAGGGTTTGGCTTTCTTTAATGGCACGCTGAAGAAGAAGGGTTTGCAATCGCTCGTCAATTATTGCCATTTGCGCTTGGGGCACGAGATGACCGTCAACATGCTTGACGATCTAAAGAATCTCGGCTTCCTGTATGCGATGCGCGCCGGAATCTCAATCGGCATTGACGATCTCGTAACGCCCGATGCGAAGAAGGTTTTGGTCGCCAAAGCCGAGGCGGACGTGACCGAAGTCGAGAAGCAATACCGCGACGGCGTGATCACAAACGGCGAGCGTTACAACAAGGTGATCGCCATTTGGTCTGAAGTGACCGACAAGGTCGCCAAAGAGATGTTTAAGGCAATGGACGAAAAGGAGAAGGCGACGAAAGAGTTGAACCCGATCCTGATCATGAGTGATTCCGGCGCGCGCGGAACCGCACAGCAGATTCGCCAGCTCGCCGGAATGCGCGGATTGATGGCGAAGCCTTCGGGCGAGATCATCGAGACGCCGATCAAGTCAAACTTCCGTGAAGGCTTGGACGTGCTGCAATACTTCATCTCGACGCACGGCGCGCGCAAAGGTCTTGCGGACACGGCTTTGAAAACCGCCGACTCCGGTTACTTGACGCGCCGGTTGGTGGACGTGGCGCAGGATATGATCATCAGCGAGCCGGATTGCGGAACGCTACGCGGCGTGTACGCAATGGCCATCGTCGAAGGCGGCGAAGAGATCGAGAGTTTGCGCGACCGCATCGTTGGTCGCACCGCTTTGGACGACGTGATTGACCCGGTTGAGGGGCGCGTGATCGTTGCCTCGAACGATGAGATCACGGAAGACTTAGCGTCGGAGATTCAAAACTCCGGCGTGCAGCGCGTCCGCATTCGCTCGGTGTTAGCGTGCGAGACGCGGCGCGGAGTCTGTATCAAATGCTACGGACGCAATCTGGCGACCGGAAAACCTGTTGACATTGGCGAGGCGGTCGGCGTGATCGCCGCGCAATCAATCGGTGAACCCGGCACGCAGTTGACGATGCGCACGTTCCATATCGGCGGAACGGCGCGGCTGGAAGAGTCATCGCGCCACGAAGCACGCATGGACGGCACGATTCGTTATCTTGAGTTAACGACCGTGAAGAACCGTCAGGGCGAGATCATTGCGATGAACCGCAACGGCTCACTCACGATTATTGACGAGCGCGGCCGCGAAGTGGCGCGTTACCAGATCGTCTATGGCGCGCACATCCACGTCGAAGATGGAGCGCGCGTGCGCGAGGAACAAGTCTTAGCGACTTGGGACCCGTTCACGTTTGCGATCCTGACGGAAGTCGCCGGGAAGATCGCTTTCCGCGATTTGAAGGAAGGCGTCACGGTTGACGAAGAGGTTGACGAAGTGACGGGGCAATCTCGCCTTGTCGTGAAAGATTCGCCGGACGAGAAGAAGCAGCCGCGTTTGGAGATCAGAGGCGGAACGAAAGTTCTCAAAACTTACCAGATGCCGGTGCGCGCCAATCTAATGGTGAGCGATGGCGACGAGGTTGAGCCGGGCGACATCGTGGCGAAGATTCCGCGCGAAACGACGAAGACGAAAGACATCACGGGCGGTTTGCCGCGCGTCGTCGAACTCTTCGAGGCGCGTAAACCCCGCCTGCCCGCAATCATGAGCGAAGTGGACGGCATCGTTCAACTCGGTCAGATCGTGAAGGGCAAACGCAAACTCGTCGTCACGGGCGACGACGGCGAGGAGCGCGAGTACGATATTCCGCGCGGCACGCACATCAACGTGCAGGACGGGGATCGCGTGCGCGCCGGTGAAGCCTTGATGGACGGGCCGCTTAACCCGCACGACATCTTGCGTGTGCTCGGCATGAACCGTTTGCAAGAATACCTTGTGAACGAAATTCAAGAGGTCTATCGTCTGCAAGGCGTGAACATCAACGACAAGCACATCGAGGTGATCGTCCGTCAGATGCTTCGCTGGGTGAAGATCAAGGATGTCGGCGACACTGATTTCCTCATTGACGAGCAGGTTGATCGCTTCCGTCTGGAAGACGAAAACCGGCGCGTGAGAGACGAAGAAGGCGAAGCGGCGACGTTCGAGCCGCTTCTGCTCGGCATTACAAAGGCTTCGCTGTCAACTGATTCGTTCATCTCGGCCGCCTCGTTCCAAGAGACGACGCGCGTGCTGACGGAGGCGGCGATTTCAGGTCGCGTTGACTATCTGCGCGGCTTGAAGGAGAACGTCATCATGGGACGTTTGATTCCGGCGGGCACGGGGATGGAGTTTTACCGCAACGTGCGCGTCGAGCGCGATCAGGCGGCAGAGCAGGAATTGGAGGATGCGGACACCGCAGACTTCGCCGAACTGCTCAACGTTAGTGAAGCTCCTGAGACGCAACGTGCAGCCGTCGCAGCCGCGACAGCAGACGGCGAAACGGAAGAGTAGTAAAATTCAACTCACGGTTGATTCTTCGGAGGCGGGGG
>JACCYN010000306.1 GCA_013696465.1 Pyrinomonadaceae bacterium | reverse complement strand
TTCGCTCGCGTTGTTGTACGTTCGAGGCGGAGGCGATCCGCTGGCGTTGACGATCTGGCCAGCGATTGGCTTGATTTATCTGGAGCTGATCACGCTCACAGCCGTGGCGCTACTCTTCTCTACGTTCGCTTCCCCTGCGCTCTCGGCTCTCTGTGCGTTTGCGATCTTCGTTATCGGTCATTTCAGCCGCGACCTAAACGCTTTCGCAACTTCGCTCGGCTCGACGGGTGCGCGCCTGCTCTTCAGCGCGCTTTACTACTTACTGCCTAATCTCGCCAACTACTCATTCATCGCGCCCGCCGCGCGCGGCGACGTGCCTTCGCCCGCGTTCTTCCTTCTCGCCGCCGTTTACGCCTTCCTTTACATCGCGGTGCTGCTCGCCGCCGCAACCCTCGTCTTCAACCGTCGTAATTTCAAATGACTTTCGTTAACGACGAAAACTCGCATTCAAAAGTTCGCCGCCGCTCGAATGCGAAGACGGCCTTGCTCGCGACCCTCATCGTTTGCGGACTCGCGGTCGTCGCAGTTCTCTCGCGTGTGATTGATTCCACCCGCGTGCCTTACGAACAGACGGCGACGGAAGAGAGTTTGTACGTCTCACCCGGAGCGTTGAAACGCATGAGCCTCGGCTTCAACGGTCTTGTTGCTGATTACTACTGGCTGCGCACTATTCAGTACGTCGGGCGGAAAATCATGGCCCATGAAGGCCCCGTGCCGCTCGGCGATCTGCGCGCGCTTGATCTAAGGGCGCTCGCCCCGCTCCTTGAGCGAACCGTGACGCTCGATCCGCAGTTCGTCGCGGCTTACGAATACGGGGCGATCATCCTCCCCGGCGTTGACGTTGAGAAGGCGATTGATTTGACGAAGCGCGGCATCGAAGCAAACCCGCAGGCGTGGCGTCTCTATCATCATCTCGGCTACATCTACTGGCAGGCGGGGCGCTTCGACGAGGCGAGCGCGGCTTACGCGGCAGGGGCGAACGTGGCGAACGCACCGCGCTGGATGCGCCTGATGTCAGCTCGAATGCAGGCCGAAGGCGGCAGCCGCGAAACGGCGCGCGCGATGTATACGCTTCTGTACGAGGAAGCAAGCGATCAGGGAATCAGAGACATGGCGCTTAACTATTTGCACTGGCTTCGTTCGCTGGACGAGCGCGACACCTTGCGACGGATGCTCGGAGATTTTCAAAGACGGACGGGAAAGTGTCCCGGCAGTTGGCGCGAGACGAAACAAGATTTGCGCGCGGACGCGAATCTCTTACGCTTCGACCAGAATGGAACGCCCGTCGATCCGTCCGGCGTCGCATACAGAATCGATCCGAATGTTTGTGAAGCTATTTTAGGCTCAACATCGAAGATTGCGCGCAGATAAGTGCCCGTGGAGAAGAGCGATGGCTGTTATTGAAATCGAAAATCTGACGAAAGATTACGAGATCGGATTTTTCAAAAAGCGGCGTGTGCGCGCGCTCGACGATCTCACGCTCGCGGTCGACCAAGGTGAAATCTTCGGCTTTCTCGGCCCGAACGGCGCGGGCAAAACCACGACGATCAAACTCCTCATGCGTCTCATCTACCCGACATCCGGGCGCGCGAGAATTTTAGGCCGCGACATCAACGACATCTCGATGCACCAACTTATCGGCTACCTTCCCGAACAACCTTACTTTTACGATTACCTCACGGCGCGCGAACTGCTCGAATACTGCGCCGAACTTTTCGGCATGAGGCGCGAAGCCCGCCGCAAACGCGCCGAAGAACTTTTGCGGCTCGTCGGGCTTGAAGAGAAAAGTTGGACGAAGCAGTTGCGGCGATTATCGAAGGGCATGACGCAGCGCGTCGGACTTGCGCAGGCGCTCGTTAACGATCCCGAAGTCGTATTTTTAGATGAACCGATGAGCGGGCTTGATCCGATTGGAAGACGCGAAGTGCGCGACATCATTCAAAGTTTGCGCGAACGCGGCACAACCGTTTTTCTCTGCTCGCACATTCTCGCCGACATCGAAGTTTTGTGCGACCGCGCGGCCGTGATGCGTGGCGGACGCCTCGCCCATCTCGGCACGCTCGAAGAATTGCGCGGACGCGAAGCGGACGGGAGCATGGAGATCACAATCGCGGCAAGCGATCCCCGTTCCGTAATCTCGGCTTTTACCTCACTCGCCAATTCGCGCGTTGAGCAGACGCCGGGCGGCGCGCGGATCGAAGTCAAAAGCGAAGATCAGGTTGACGAAGCGATCAGATTAGCGCGCGGAGCGGGCGGGCGCCTCGTCTCGGTGCAGCCGGTTGGCGGCGGGCTTGAAAATCTTTTCGTGCGTGATGAAGCCGAACCCTCTGAACAGTAGAAGAGCGTAGACTGCGAATGAAGTAGGGGCAACCCTCGTGGTTGCCCGCTGGCGTTGAATATCATTCAATGAAACGGGTAGGACAAGCAGAACGCACAGAAGACAAGTCCTCTGCCCCTACGTTTTTTATTGAAACCGCACGCCCGCGACATCTATTCTGAAGTTAGCGAGATCGGCGTCCATTTTGATGCCTTCGAGAAGGACAACGACTTGCATCGTGCGGTTCGACACAAGCTCGTTCGCGCCGGTCGCCCGCGATGGAATGGCGATTATCGTGCGCTGCTTAACCGGATTATTTTGTGAGTCAACGACTGTGCCTTGAATCTCAAGGCCGTTGATCGTGCGTCCCGTAAAGTTGCGCACCGTACCTTGCAGCCGGACGATCTGATCGCCCAGCGCGCGCGGCGATTTGAAGGCCTCTACGTCGTTGACGACGATCTTCTCACGGTATTCATCGAACTCGCTTGAGCCGGGGCGGATCGCGCCTTCGAGTTGCGGCGCGACGCTTGCCCGGTTGTCAACCGGGCGCGTGGCGAAAAAAACGATGACGGCGATCAGAAGTGCGGCAACCAGTCCGGCGACGATAAAGATCGTTCGCCGCACGCCGTCCGCTTCCTTGATGCTCTGTTCCGGTTGAGACATAAACCTTCGAGTTGACTTTATTCGTTCTGAAAAAACGGAGACTTCTTACCCGACGCGCACACGCAGGTTCGGTGTCGTAAAATTTTCCTTTGCTCTAACTAACGAACCCGTGCCGGTGCGCGGACGCACGGCGCGTGGGAAGACAATTCGGAAACGACTGCCGCGTTCCGGTTCGCTCTCGACAGTGATCTCTCCGTCCAATAACTCGACGATCTTGCGCGTGATCGCCAATCCCAGCCCGACGCCTCCATACTGCCGCGTCAGACGGTCGTCGGCTTGACGAAACTCATCAAAAATAATCGCCACTTCATCGGCTGACATGCCAATGCCGTTGTCTTTCACCTCCAGCTGCCAGCGTTCGGCGTCGAGCAGGGACGCAACTACATTGATGCTGCCGCCGGGCGGCGTAAATTTCAAAGCGTTGCTGACGAGAATCGAGATCACCTGCGTTAATTTGTTTTTGTCGGTCGTTAAGTTTTGTAAATCGTCCTCCGTCTCTGCCCGCAACTCGATGCTTTTTTCCCGCGCCTCTTGCGCGTGAGTTTCAGCGACTTCATCAATTAATTCCGCGACGTTAACTCGCTCGATGTGCAGTGCGGAGCGTCCCGCTTCGAGCCGTGAGTAATCGAGCAAGTCGTTGACGAGCAAAAGCAGCGACCGCGCGTTGCGTTCCATGCGGCCGACAGCCTCTGTCTGCAACGGGGCAAGCGGCAGTTGCCTGTCACGTCCGAGCAGTTGACATATTCCGAGGATGACGTTTAAGGGCGTGCGCAATTCGTGGCTGATGTTGGCGACGAAGGCGGACTTCAAACGGTCGTGCTCGCGCAATCGTTCGTAAGCCGAAACGACTTCGTTGTGTTGGCGCACTTCGACCGTGATGTCGCGGAAGACGGCGACGATGCCGCTTCGTTTTGAATCCTTTTCAGCATTTTCCACGACGAGCGGCGTGACGCTGATCGCTAGCACGCGCTCTTCGCCGTTCGCTGTTTTGATTTTGTATTGCTCGCCGGAAGCGATCTCGCCTTTATCAAGGGCGCGGCGGAGCGGCGTCGCCTCTGTCGGAATCAATCGCCCTTCCGTGTCGCGTAGGGCAATGTCGTCAATGAGGGCGTCAACGCCGTCGCGGAACTCGCCCGGCGCACGCGCTAAAATTCTTGACGCCGCTAAATTGATCCGATAACGCCCACGCGAATCCACGATCACCACGCCCTCGTTCATTTGATTGATCACGCTTTCGAGTTCGGCGGTGCGCGAGCGTTCGGCGGAGAAAGCGGTGGTGGCGAGTTTCTCGGCATGTACACGCTTTGAAACTTCCGACAGGATCAAGATCAGATCGCCGCGTTCGCTCGTCTGCCGCGTCGTCGGCCACAGGATCACGTCCCAGAACGTCGGGTCTTGTTCCTTCTCTTTGCTGCGCGCCACGAGGTTGAGCTGCAAACCGTATGTGACGAACGGGCGGCGCGTGCGGCGCACATCTTCCACGATGTCGCTTAAGGCGGCGAGTCCGGCCGCCGCTTCATAAATGCCGCGATTTTCTAATGCTTCAGAGTCGCGCCCCGCGAATTTAGCGAACGTCGGATTCGCCTTGCGCACCGTGAGTTTTGTATCAAGCACAACGACGCCGAGCGGCAGACTATCCAGCACTTCCTCAATGAACGCGCCCTGCGTCTGCAATTCGTTAAATTTCACTTGCAGGCTCTCGGCCATCAAGTTGAAGTTTTCCGCGAGCGTCCCGACTTCATCCCTCGTTTCGACGACGACGCGCTCCTGCAAACGACCGCCGCCCAGTTTACCGGCCGAAGAGGCGAGGCGGCGGAGCGGATTCGTGAACCGACCGACCGACCAGATGGCGAGTAGGATCGAACAGGCGAGCGTTAAAGCCCACGTTGAGGTGAGCCACAAAATGCCGCGTCCGGCGCGCGTGTCTTCCGGGAGCGGCACGCCGACCGCCACGCTCCAACCGTAAGGCGCAACCCGCTCGATGCTTGTGATGCGCCGGATGCCGTCCGTCCAACGCTGCTGCTGAACGTCGGAGGATGTGACGGAAACTGCGGACGGAGCGGGAAGCGACGCAAGTTCGTTCGGCACAGAACGGTTTTCGTTGTCTAAAACGACGAGCAGCGATTCCGTTTCGTCGAAATGCTTGTTGCGGATGCGTTCGTAGAGGTCGCGCGTGGCGAAGGTGTTGAGCGGGACGGATTTCGTCGCGGAAGTCGGATTGTCTTCGAGCCAGTTTTTAAGCGAAGCGGCGGACAATGAGGCTTCGATAGCTGCAATCGCCCCCGCTTGCGCGGTTAAATTCTCGCGGTAGTTACTTAATTGAACGAGGCTGACGACGAGTAAGGGCAGAGACAGCACGGCGAGCATAGCGAGAAGTTTGGCGTGTACGCTCCGCATAATGCTTGTTCCGCCCGTCCGTCCCATTAGTTCACGTTCATCGTTTTAATAATTCGTCGAATCGTTTTTGTGGCGACGCGGCGGGGGCCACACACTAGCTCGCGTCCGCACCGGGGGGCGATAGTTCGCGGCGTAAACAACGATCACCTGCTCGATCAATTCATCCAATAGGGCGTGCCCGCACCATAGAAACCGGCGCAGTTCGCGCAAGTCGTTTTCCGCAGATTTATCAAACTCGCGCCACCAAAACTCCGCGAGCACCTCGCGTAAAACAGTCAACTCGTGTGCCACTTCGTCAATCAGACACCCTTGTTGAAACCTGACGTAAATAAACGGGCGCAGTCGCACGGCCGTTTCTGCCATCTCATACCGCGAAGCGTTCGTCTCCAATAGATGCGCAAACTCGTCGAGAAGGTCAGGCAGGTGATGAACAAGTTGCCGGTAGGAGAGCGCAGCAGCGTGTCCCGTGCGCCGATCCCGGTAAATCTCTTCGGCCCATCGGTGAACGATCAAATCTTCGTGCTGCTCGATGAGAAATTTCGGGTTCATAGCAGGGAGAAAAGAAACCGCAACTTGCGAACGGGCTTTACAGGTAAAACTCAAAGCCGCTTAACCTGACCTAGTAAACGACTTAGAACCTCTTCTAGCTGATCGAAATCAATCGGTTTAGTAACGTACTCGTTGCACCCGGCGGCGAGCGCCTCGGCATGAAAATCCGCCGTGTCATGTGCGGAGACAGCGATTACCGGCACATCGCGCAGTTCCGCATTTTGCCGTATCCGGCGCGTCGCGGCAAGACCATCGAGCAGCGGTAGGCTTAAATCCATCAAGATTAAATCGGGTTGTTCCTCTCCGGCGCGCGTCACGGCTTCCTCGCCGTTTTCCGCCTCCACCACGCGGTAGCCGCTCATCTCCAGCAACCGCCTCATCATAAAACGATTGTCCTCAAAATCCTCGACCACCAAGATCGTAATGCCGCCCGCATTTTCTCCGGTTATCATTGACGAACCTCAATTGACCTTCACATAAATTTTATTAATAAATCTTCCAACGTCCTTAGTGCCTTTGTCGCGGCTAGAACCTGAACCCGTTTTTTGCTAATATGCCGCATCGAAACGCAACACCGTTTTCCACATGGGCTGGGTTTAATCCATACACCTCATGTGGGTCGTTTTGTTTACGGAATACTACTAACGGGAGCAGCATCCGACGAGGCGCGCGGGGAAGATGAAGCCGTTAACATTAGACGCAGAGGACGGAGCTGGTTTGCAAGAACTCGGTCGGCAATCTCTGCAGATCGTTCACGACATTAAAAACCAGCTTAATGGCCTCAAACTCTATGCCACGTTTTTACGCAAGCGCATGGAGCGCGACGACCGCCCCGAAGATGAGCGCGAAACAATCCATAAGTTGATCGCCGGACTCGAACGCGCTACCGCCGACGCTTCCGCGCTTGTGCGCCTCGCCCGCCCCGTCGAGTTGCGACGCCAGCCGCACGTTGACCTTGCGAAAGTAATTACGTCTGTCGGCGCGCAAAGCGATTTACGAATTGAGGCGGAAGATGATTCCGCACAAGAAAGCTCTTTTCAAGGCGAATTTGACTTAGCGGCCGTCACCGAAGCTTTGAAAGATTTGACGGAAACGGCGCGGCAAAATGAACTCGAACCCGGCGCGCTCCGGCTCATCTTGCGCCGCGCGCCAAACGGAGAAACTTCTGCGGCAATCGTCGAATGGCGCGGGGTGAGACAAACGGAGGGGGCGAACACTCTGTTAAACTCCTATTCCGGCAGCAACGCCCTCCGCGCCAACGTCGCCGCAAAGGTGATCAAGGCACACGGCGGGGGGATTGAACACGAAGGCGACACTCTGCGAGTGACATTGCCAATTAACAGCGAGCAATAAGGACGGAGCAGTGAGATAAGGCGCATTGTTTTAACTTTCGCCTTCCGCCTTTGCTTAAACGGGGGACAAAGAAAAGTTGGAACGTAAAGACGCACGGATTCTTGTCATTGACGACGAACCGATGATGGCTGATTCGCTAAAGCAGAATCTGGCCGAAGAGGGTTACACCGTTGACACGGCGGCGACGGGCGCCGAAGCCATCGAACTCTTTGATCGCGGCGGACACCACCTCTGCATTTGCGATTTGCAACTGCCCGACGTGGACGGCATGGAGATTCTGCGCCACGTCAAGGAGACGAAACCCTCGACGGAAGTGATCGTCGTTACGGGCTACGGCACGGTGGCGCGTGCAGTGGAGGCGACGAAGGGCGGGGCGTTTTATTTCGTCGAAAAGCCTTTTGATTTTGAGCAGATTCTCCCGCTCGTCGAAAAAGCCATCGAGCGCCGCGAACTGATGGCCGAAACCGAGAGTATGCGCCGCCAGCTCTCCACCCGCAACGAGTATTTCAACATCATCGGCGCGTCTAAGCAGATGCAGATGATCTACGAAACAATTGAGTCAGTCGCCAAATCCGATGCCAACGTCCTGATCGTCGGCGAATCGGGCACAGGCAAAGAACTCATTGCCAACGCGATTCACTACAACTCTTTGCGCGCTAAAAAACCTTTCATTAAAGTTAACTGCGCCGCGCTCCCGAAAGAGTTGATCGAATCGGAACTCTTCGGACACACGAAGGGAGCGTTTACGGGCGCGCACGCCGACAAAGACGGACTCGTGCAGCACGCGGCGGGTGGCTCGCTTCTGCTTGATGAGATCGCCGAGATGCCCGTCGAACTCCAGCCGAAGCTTTTGCGCGTTTTGCAAGAGCGGAGTTACCGCCGGGTCGGATCGGAGAAAACCTACGCCGTTGACTTTCGCTTGATCACTTCGACCAATCGCCCACCGGCGGACGCAATCCGCGACGGGCTGCTGCGCGACGATCTTTTCTACCGCATCTCGACGATCACGATTCACGTTCCGCCTTTACGCGAGCGCGTCGAAGACACGCAACTCCTCGCCGAGCATTTCCTTAAGATGTACGCGCGCAAATACTCGCGCCCGATCAGCGGCATCTCGCAGGCGGCTTACGCGCGCCTCTTCGCGCACACATGGCCCGGCAACGTGCGCGAACTGCAAAACGTCTTGGAGCGCGCCGTGTTGCTCGCCAAAGGCAACAAGATCGAACCCATTGATCTTCCGTTCGACAACGGCGCAGTGCCTGAACAATCCGCGCAGACGGCCGCGTGGGATGTGCCGCCTAACATGACGCTCGAAGACTTGGAGAAGATCGTCATCGAACGCACGCTCCAGCGCACCGGCGGCAACAAGCAGGCGGCCGCAAATCTCTTAGGCATCTATCGCCCGCGCCTTTACAGCAAAATCAGGAAATACAAGATTGATGTCGGCACACTCGCCACACCGTAAGTCAACGAATGGAAAGATAAGCGATGACGACTAAATCCAAGAAAGCTTCCGCTAAAACAATCGAGTCATCAAAAACTTCAACGGGCAAGCGTTCGTCATCGAAGGGGACGCCCGCGACGGGAAGTCAAACGCCGACGACTCCGAAAAACCACACCGGTAAGGTTAAGCACTGAGAAAGGCGTCTTAAACTTCTCTCCAGACAATTGCGCCACACTAACTCAAGTCGAGATAGTGTGGCGCGCAACATTTTGAAGAAAGCAGATTAATCGATCTGATAAGTCGCCACGCTTGTCGGCGTCTCAAAGCAGCGAACCTTGTAAACTTCGACGCGCACATCACGGATGCGCCCGCGCACTTCTTCGAGAAAATACCGCGCCAGATTCTCCGCCGAAGGATTCAACTCCCTGTCAAACGGCGGAAGTTCGTTAATGTTGCGATGATCGAGATATTTCACGATCTCATCCGCCGCTTCTTTCAGATCGCCGAAGTCAACGAGCAACCCGATGTTGTCAAGCTCGCGCCCGCGCGCGTAGATTTCAATTTTGTAATTATGCCCGTGCAGATTTTCGCATTTCCCCTTGTAGCCGCGCAGTTGGTGCGCGCTCGAAAAGTTGCGCTCGATCATCACTTCAAAAAATCCGTTCGTCCTGTTCCCACTCATCTCTTCGTTCTATCCTTCATCCGACGGCGGCGACGTTAACCTCAAACACCATCGCCGCT
>JACCYN010000343.1 GCA_013696465.1 Pyrinomonadaceae bacterium | reverse complement strand
GTTCATGTGTAACGACCGCCCCACGGACGGGTCGCGGCGCACGCGCCAGATTTTAGAATCGAGATAATAATGTATAAACGCGAAACCCCAGAAGAATGCGACCATACTTTCGGCGAACAAGTAGCCGTCAGCGCGGTTTGCGTTGAAATAACTTTGCGGCAGACGATACGCGAGACCGAAGAGAATGCCGAAAGCGATGTAGAAAATTAGACGGCGACTAATGAGCGCCGCCGCGCCGTAGCGCTCCCGCGTGTTTTCGCCGCGCGTATATTTCCGGTTGTGAAACCAGACGAGGCGGTGATACTGAAGGTTGTGATAAACCGTGAGGATAGCAACGATGGCAATCGGCTTGTGCGGCATCGGAGTTAGAAGGACGACCCAGTGCATCGGGATCGCGGCTGCCAGCAGCAGATACTTCGGTACGTCAAGCGGCTCGCGCCGGAAGAAGCGTTGAAGTTGGCGAAGAAGCCACGCGACTGCGGCGATGAGCGTAAAGACAAGCAGAATGTTGGCGAAAGATTCAAGCCCGCTTTGAAGGCTGACGGGAACGCGCCGCATCGCTTCCGCATCGCGCGCAGCGAAGAGGGCGAACGGCGCGGAGAAGGCGAGGAGGAGGAAGATGCGATCAAGCGCGTTGTCAATTCTGGCCAGATCGTCGTTCTTCTTTTTGTAAAGCACCATAAATCCGTAGTGCTGTTTGACGAGGTGGTAGTAAGCCCAGAGCAGCGCCGCAAAAAAGAAGAAGAGTCCCGCGCCAGCGAGCACCATCAGGGGGCCGACAATGAAAAACAGAAGCGAACCCCAGAGCAGTCGTCCCCGATTCGCGCGCTCTTCGCGGTCAAAATAAGTGCGCGAAAAAGTGGCAAAGAGGTGCGGCGCGTCAACGAGGATCGCCCACGCCGCAACCATCGGCACGAGCGGCAAGATGCCTGAGACGTAGAGCGCGAGCAGCAGATAACTCGACAGCACCGAACCGATAAACCACACGAGATCGTCACGCCCGCTGATGATCCAGCGCAGCGACAACAGACGGTTAGGCGCGTCAGCTTCGGGAAGCGTGCGGAGCGTGGTCGAAGTAACGGTTGACATGCGAATTCAATACCGGAAGTTGAAAGTGTGCTCGCTCGTGTCCGCCGAAATAGACAACAGGCGGTCGCGCGGTTCATAATCTTTAGCAAACAAACGACCCGAAAATTTTATCACACTGCAACCGCATATCGCGCTTTATCTTGCGGCCGCAAGAAGCTGAAAACCTAAATTATGCCTACGAGCGACAAAGCCCTTAACGAGTTGGTGGCGCTACTCTTCCAAGCGCATCCGTGGCACGGCGTCGTGCCCGGCGACGATGCCCCGCGCGTCGTCAACACATACATCGAAATCGTGCCGAACGACACCGTAAAGTACGAACTGAACAAAGCTTCCGGGCACCTGCGCCTCGACCGCCCGCAACGCTACTCATCGCTCTGCCCGATGCCTTATGGTTTTATCCCGCAAACTTACTGCGGCGAAGCGGTAGCCAAACGCTGCGCGGAGCGCACCGGGGGGAAGGGAATTAAGGGCGACGGCGATCCGCTCGACATCTGCGTGCTGACGGAGAAAACCATCGCGCACGGCAACTTCTTTGTGCGTGCTAAACCCATCGGGGGCTTGCGCATGATTGACGGCAAAGAGGCGGACGATAAGATCGTCGCCGTGCTCGACTCCGACGTGGCCTTCGGTCACATCGAAGACATCAACGAATGTCCTGAGGGATTGCTTGATCGCCTGCGCCACTACTTTCTGAGTTATAAGCAGTTGCCGGGAATGGACGAGCGCCGCGTCGAGATCGCCGAAACCTACGGACGCGACGAAGCGACCGAAGTTATCGAGCGCAGCTTTCAAGATTACCGCGCACACTTCGGCGCGCCGGAAGATCGCATCGGCGAATTGCGCCGCCTCTTGCTGGCGGACGTGGCGGGCGGAGTGGACAAGGCGAAGCAGTGAGCGTCAAGCGCGTGATCATCATCGGCGCGGGGCTTGGCGGGTTGGCGGCGGCCGTCCGCCTCGCGGCGCGCGGTGTCGCGGTTAAAATCTACGAGAAGAACGAGACGCCGGGTGGGAAGGTTAACATCCATTGTGCGCAAGGTTATACCTTCGACACGGGCGCGTCACTTCTGACGATGCGCCACGTTGTCGAAGATTTGTTCCAGAGCGCCAACCGCCGCGCGGAAGATTACCTGACGATTGAGCCGCTCGATACGATCTGTCGTTATCGTTGGCCGGACGGCGCAACGCTCGACGCCTCAACCGATCTCGCCCGAACGGAAGATGAAATTAAAAGAATTGCCCCTGAAGATGTTGAAAGCTTTCGTCGCTTCCTTGCGGACGCGCGGCGCAAGTATGAAGTTGCGGAGCGCACGTTTCTCGCCCACAGCTTAAACGATCTGCCGAAGCTGCTGCGCCCTTCTTACGCGCGCGACTTGGCCGTGCTCTCTTCTTGGCGCACGCTCTCCGCTCACAACAATTCTTACTTTCGTTCCGCTTACCTGCGGCAATTGTTTAATCGCTTTGCCACCTACAACGGTTCGTCGCCTTACCGCACGCCCGCGACGTTTGCGCTTATCCCTTACGTCGAATTCGGGCTCGGCGCGTGGTATGTGCGCGGCGGCATGTATGAACTGCCGCGTCAACTCGCGCGCTTGTGCGGCGAACTCGGAGTTGAAATTAAAACGGGAATCGGGGTTGAGAAAATAATCGTCGAAGCGGGACGCGCGCGAGGAGTGCGTTTGACGGACGGCGAAGAAAAACGGTGCGATGCGGTTGTGGCAAACGCGGACGCGGTGACGACCTACCGTGATCTTATTGATTCGCGCGCGCGGCGCATCTACACGGATAAAAAACTCGCGCGCATCGAGCCTTCATGTAGCGGCTTTGTGCTACTCGTCGGCGCGCGGCGACGTTACCCGCAACTTTCGCATCACAACATCTTTTTCTCGGCAGATTATCCGGCCGAGTTTCGCGCGCTCTTTGATGAACAACGACCGGCAAGCGATCCCGCTCTTTACGTCTGTGCCGCCTCGCGTACCGATTCGGCTCAAGCGCCCGACGATTGCGAAAACCTCTTTGTGCTCGTCAACGCTCCGGCGACGAGCGCGCGCACCTGCTGGGAAAGAGAAGCGGACGAGTACCGCGATCTAATAATCAGAAAGTTGGAGGAGAACGGGCTGGAGTCCTTGAGCGATTCGATTGATTACGAGCATCGCATCACGCCCGAAGATTTCCGCCGAAAATACAACGCCCATCGCGGATCGATCTACGGTATTTCGTCGAACAGCATGTTAAGCCTGTTTCTCCGTCCGCCTAACGCCGCGCGCGACATCGAAGGTTTGTACTTCGCCGGAGGCGCGACGCATCCCGGTGGCGGCATTCCGCTCGTATTGCTTTCGGGAAAGATGGCGGCAGATTTGGCCCTTAAAACGTAAGGGCAGAGGCTCACTCCCTGAGCCGCTCTATCTCTTGACAAGAACGGGCAGGGCTTATCCCTGCCCATAGCGCTGGTCTTGTTTACTCTTTCGTCAGCGCTTCTTCGATGCCGTAACGTAGACAGAGAAGTTTCTGTCTTGAATCATAAGGCGGCGAATGAGAAAAGCGGAACGAGAAAAGTTTGAAGTTTCTCGTCCCGCTTTCATTTCTGGATGGGCTTAGTCGCGTCGGAATGGATTTTGAGTTGGCAGCAGTCGCACAGGAACGGTCACGCGACGGTTGTCGCGGAAGACTTCGACCTGAACCGTATCGCCCGCTTTGTGGCGTTCAAGGATGCGTGCAAGGTCGTTAACGTCCGTTACCTTTTCGCCGTCAATGGCCGTGATGATGTCGCCGATGACAACGTCGCCGTCCTCGGAAGATTGCAGCCCGCGTAAGCCTGCTGTTGCCGCTGCGCCCCCGCGTTCAAGCTGAAGAATGAGCAACCCGTCGGTGACCGGCAGTCGCACTTGCTCTCTCAAATCTTTGATCGCGCGCGGGTATATGCCGAGTTTCGGGCGATCTACGTAGCCGTTGCGCAGGAGTTGCGGCACGACGCGCTTGGCGATGTTGATGGGGACGGCGAAGCCGATACCGGCCGAGCCGCCTGAAGGCGAAACGATCTGCGAGTTGATTCCGATCATACGCCCTTGCGAATCGAGCAAAGGCCCGCCGGAGTTGCCGGGATTGATTGAGGCGTCGGTTTGAATCGCGCCTTCGATCATGCGTCCGTTACCGCCGCGCACCGGGATCGGGCGTTGCAGTCCGCTGATGACGCCGGTCGTCAGGGTGCGGTCGAGTCCGAACGGGTTGCCGATAGCGAGAACTTTCTGCCCGACCACAAGGCGATCCGAGTCGCCGATGGGCACGGGCTTCAACAACTCGCGCGGCGCGTCAACTTTAATTACGGCCAAGTCCGTGTCAGGATCGCGCCCGACGAGGCGCGCCGGATATTTCTGCGTGCCGCCGAAACTTACCGAGAGCCTTTGCGACCCGGCGACGACGTGATCGTTCGTCAAGACGTTTCCCTGATCGTCAATGATTGCACCCGACCCGGTGCCGGAACGCTCGCCCTGATCGAAAAAACTGTTGCCGCCGGAAGAGGTTGAAGTGATGTAAACGACGCCGGGCGAGATGGCTCGATAAACTTCGATGTTGTTGCGTTCGTCCGTCACCTGCGAAGGATCGGTGACGCCTTCGACGGCCGCCGCGGGCGCTTCGGTGAAAGCAGAGCCGCTCGGCTGGAGCCGACTCCCGAAACGGTCGAGACACGCGACCGTACCGGCAGACAGGACGGAGGAAAGAAGGGCGATACCTAAAATTTGTCGTGCGCTGAGTTTATACATTGGTTTCTTTTCTCTAAATTTCGTGTTCATAAATCGTTCAATACGAGGCGTACCGTCTTTGATGCGGCGCGCGCGGCGCGCGGTTGCGTGCCGGGCGGGGAGGGGAATGTAGAAGGAAAAAGTGGAACTTGCAGGCGAGGAAGCTGTTTCTCCCACGCTTCTGCCTTGTCGTTTGGGATACCGAAGAGTTGGAAGACGAGATTAAAAGAGAAAAGCGAGCAACGAATCGGGGATGCTGCCGAGCAGGGCGAGAAACTGTTCGGGCGCGGCAATGCCGAGCGCGGAAAGCCCCGTCGCGGCGTGGACGAGCATCAACGCGAGATAAAGTCCGAGCACGAGTTTCATTCCGCGCCGCGCCACCGTGAGATGTGACCAACGGTAAAGCACGTAAGCGACCGTCGTGCCGACGATCAGTTTAGTGAAGAGGAACGGAGCGTCGCCGATGTCAAGGAGGTAAGCCATCAGTCCGTTGCCTTCCGTGGCGAATCCGCCGCGCACCCACGCGAGCGTCAGTTGCGCATCAAGCCAGTTCAACGAGAAAAGCAGCACGCTCTTTGAGGTGGGGGTCATCTTAACTTTCGCTCCTTTGTTTCGCCGCTCGCTGAAAAACTTTGTTAAACCGCGTCCTTTAACACAGAACCCCAGCCTTACGACTGGGGTTTCTTATGGCTATTCAAACGGGAGAACAACCGTTCGTTTTGTATTTATGAGAAAGTTGAAATAGGAATAACTTTCCGAAAAAGAGCGAAGCGCAAAGTGCAAGAAATAAATTGCTATCCGTTGTCCATTAGAATTGAAATCCTCATTCCGCCAACCACTGAAAACCCAGCCCGGTCGTTGCCTTTAACTTCTCTAGCTGCTCCGGGGTACTACAACCTATCAAGCAGTCTTGTCCATCAAGACCCAAGTAGGTGAAGCGTTTATTCGTCTGCCTATCCCGGAGAAGGGAATCGAACTTACTGAAGATTTGCGTATCCACCCAATCATTATCAACCTCAAGTTCCCACCTATAATCCTGATTGTCAGCCTGAAGGCGAGCCAAGCCTTTCCCACCTCTAAATCTATGAAATCCTCAATTCCTTCTAGAGAGAAATCCCCGCCCGCTAGTTCTTCCATCCGCATAGCGATACGTGCATAGTCGCCGTGATCCTCGATGCACTCGGTATCGAAGTGCCAAATGTTCAGTGATAAGAATCCGTAAGGCTCTTCCTCAGCTTCCCCGCCAAGAACTATTAACAGCAGCAAGTAAGGGTTACGCTCGAAATCTTTCCTCTCGTGAGCAGAGAAAAGGATGTCCTTGTTTACATCGGGCTTAAGTGAAAGGCCACAGGCAAAGAGGTTCTCAAGTTGTGCTTCAACTGACAACTTTGCGCGTTTTTGGACGAGCTGTTTCTCCCTCAATCCCGCCATTGTCACTTCATATCCTTTGTTCTGTTTCTCTCTGATCTTTTTCTGTGCTGCATGTACAGCTTCTTCAAAGGATGAGTAAGTTTCTATCTTAATCTGTCCATTTGTGCCAATGCGACCAAAGCGGGTTGTGATATTGCTTCCTTCAACAGTTACTTCGTAGAATTTATGACTTCCGTCGGTGGGAGCAGATAGTTCCAAGTAAGTCTTTTGCTTTGGCGCGTCACACATAGCCGTTCCTAATTTACTAAAGCTTACGAAGTACCCTCATAAGCTTCTGATTACACATAATTGCGTCAGAGGGCGAAGCAGCCAATTTGCTATTAGACGGCAGCCTTGTCCGGCGTAATGATGCGAAGCTTCGGCGCTTCTTGCAGCACGCGCGTGCCGGGCGGGACGGAGTGGGTGAGCCAGACGTTGCCGCCGATGACGCTGCCGCGACCGATCACGGTGTTGCCGCCGAGGACGCTTGCGCCCGCGTAGATCACCACGTCGTCTTCAATCGTCGGGTGGCGCTTCGTGTTACGGATTAACCGCCCGGCTGAGTCGCGGTCGAAGGAGAACGCGCCGAGCGTGACGCCTTGATAGATTTTGACGTTGTTGCCTATACGAGCCGTGCCGCCGATGACAACTCCCGTGCCGTGGTCAACGAAGAAGCTTGAGCCGATTTCGGTGCCGGGGTGAATGTCAATCCCTGTGCGGTGGTGGGCGTGCTCCGTCATGATGCGCGGCAGAAGTGGGATGCCCGCACGGTAGAGGTGATGCGCGAGGCGGTAAACCATTACGGCGTAGAGTCCGGGATAGCTGAAGATGATCTCGTCGAGGCTGGTGGCGGCTGGGTCTTCGTCGTAGGCGGCTTGCACGTCCGTCGCAAGCGTCTGGCGTAGGGACGGAAAGGCGGCGATAAAGTCTGTGGCACACTCGGCCGCTTCGCGCGCGTTTGAGCAGCAATCTTCGCTTAAGTCCTTGCCGTGGTTGAGCGCGCGGCCGATCTGTTCGGTCAACACTTCGTAGAGCCACGCGATGCGCGACTCGGTGTGCAGACGCAGACTCTCGCCCGTTAAACCTTGCGCGCCGATGTAGCCGGGAAAAAGAAGTTCGTGTGAGGCGATCAGCACGCGAATGATCTCGGCGTGCGAAGGCAACGGGCGGCGATCAAGATGGTGTATCTTGATGCCGTCGGAATTGTAGGATTCGAGGAGCGCATTCGTCGCCCGCGTTACCTTTGAGTCCATAAAAAAAGCAGGGAGACAGGAGTCAGAAGTCAGGAGACAGAATAGAAGGTAGTTTGTTTTCCATTCTGCCTTCTGACTCCCGACCTCTTATTCGACGTTGATGTTGCGCTGTGTGGCGATGCCGCGAGCTTTCATCACGACATCATCATCAACGGATTCTGCGCCGTTGATCCAAGATTGAATCTCTTCGACGGGACGCCCTAGAGCGACGGCCAGTTTCTCATTGCTTTTGTCGAAACCCTCGTCGCGCAGGCGTTGAATAATGGCGCGCCCCGCTTCGTTGTTTGTGCCGCGATCATCTATGATGTTTTCGTTTCCTTCTGCCATTTGTCTCCTCGTTTCCGTTATGCTCCGACTCCAGATTGCGACTCGCCCGCGACAATCGCCGTGTATCCTAAATCTTGAATCTTTTTTAGAATGGTCGCTTGCTGCACCGTGTTCTCGTCGTAGTCTACGATTGCTTGACGGTCATCGTAACTTACCTGTGCGTAACTGACTCCGTTCGTTTCGGCGAGCGTTTCCTGAATGTCCGCCGCGCACGATTCGCAATGCATTCCGTTAATGTTAAGTTCCGTTTTCATC
>JACCYN010000291.1 GCA_013696465.1 Pyrinomonadaceae bacterium | reverse complement strand
ACGAACGGCGGATACTCGCGCCGACAAATCTCTTCCGCCTGTTCGCAACGCGGCGCGAACGGGCAGCCCGGCGGCAAGCGTGCAACATCGGGAGGCAATCCCGGAATCTGATACAGCTTTGTTCCTTTCCGGTGACTTGGATCAGGGACGGAACGCAGCAAGCCCTTTGTATAAGGATTGCCGGGGCGTGAGAATAACTCACTTGTCCGGGCACTCTCGAAAACTTTTCCGGCATACATCACGACGACCTGATCGGTCATTCCGGCTACCACCCCCAAGTCGTGAGTGATGAGGATTACGCTCGTCCCCATCTCCCGCTTGAGTTCTTTGATCAATTCAAGAATCTGCGCTTGAATCGTCGCATCTAGAGCTGTCGTCGGCTCGTCGGCGATCAGCAGTTCCGGCTTGCACGAAAGCGCCATCGCGATCATCACGCGCTGGCGCATCCCGCCCGAAAACTCATGCGGATAACCCCGCGCCCGCGCCCGTGCGTCGGGGATGCCGACCGTCTCCAACATCTCGATTGCGCGGCGGTAAGCTTCTTCGCGCGTGTAGCCGAGATGCAGTTCGGTAATCTCCGTCAACTGCTTCGAGATTCGCATGAACGGGTTGAGCGATGTCATCGAATCTTGAAAGATCATCGCCACGCGCTTGCCGCGAATCTTGCGCATCTCTTTTTCCGACAGTAGCAATAAATCTCGCCCGTCGAAAAGAACTTCCCCGGAAACGATTTTTCCGGGCGGCTGCGGGATAAGACGTAGCAGCGAAAGGTTTGCGACGGACTTTCCCGAACCCGACTCACCGACAATGCCTAGAGTTTCGCCGCGTTTGAGACTGAAGCTTACGCCGTCAACGGCCTTTAATGTTCCACCATCAATCTCGAAGTAGGTTCTTAAGTTTTTCACCGAGAGCAGCGCGCCGCTTTTCTCGTTCATTCGCGGTTACGCCTTTCGCATCCGTTTACTTCTGGAAGAGTGGAATAGGCGCGAAGTATTATCGCGCGCCGCGCGTTCGTTCCAACATGTGAAGTGAGGTAGGGCTTTCACCGGCTGCGTTGAACGCGGATCACTGTGTCATGTTGCGGCATCCGCCATGCGGTATCAATGCTGACGTTTTTCAAGGAAGGAGCATCGAGCAGGTTGGCGTCGAAGCGAACCACGTAAGGTTTAACAAGAGCATAGGACGACGCAAACGAGACTGGCAGAGCCGGTAATTGCGCCAGTGCATCCGACTCGCTGAGGATTGCGGGCGCAACGCTTTGCCCAACACTCTGATTTTCATTCGTTGCTTCGGAAGGCGAGCTTCTGTCACGCGCCTGAGCGAAGCTTGTTCCCTGTTCATTACCGCCGCCTTCATCCGTCGTTTCCTCTTCGCCAAACATTAACAGCATATTCGTCGTTTCATCTGTCGTCTGCATCACGAGGCTGCGGCGGACAAGATCGTAATCACCCGCTTTGTAAATCGCTTCGTAATCTTCCCAACTCTTAACGACGATTTCAGTTTCAATTCTCAACACGCTGCGCCACATCGCGGCGACGGCTTCCGCGACCACTCTCTGCTGATCGTTGCGGTTGACAATCAACTTGACGACGGGAAAGCCGCGCCCTTCGGGAAATCCCGATTGCTTCAGCAACGCGCGCGCTTCGGCGGGATTAAATTCAAAAGTTTTTATGTCTCCTTCTTTCCCGTTATTAGCTCGCGGCAAGAAAGTGGTCGCCGGTTCGTTCGCGCCGCTCATCACGTCGCGGCTCAGGCGATTGCGGTCAAGAGCAAAGGCGAAAGCTTGCCGCACCTGCAAGTTGTCGAAAGGCGGACGGGTCGTATTGAAATGGTAATAGGTTACTGCGCCAAAAGTCTCGCGGCGGAAATCTCTGTAGGGCAGGAGAAGTTTCAACGCGAGCGGCTCGAACGCGGCGTTCGATACCGCGTCAACTTCGCCCGCACGGTAAGCGGCAATCGCATCTTCGGCGTTGCGCATCCCTACGAATCGCACGCGCTGGAGTTTAACGGCTTCCCTGTCCCAATAGTTACGTGCTCGCTCCAGCACTACCGCCTCCGGCTCGCGGCTGGATAAAACGAACGCGCCGTTGGTGACGAAATTTGAAACGCTCGCGGAAGCGTTCTCGTCAAAACTTTCGACGCTTTGCTTGACCTCGCCCCCATCATAGACGGGGCGAAAAACAGGATGCGCAACCAACGCCGGAAAGCTTTTATCGGGTCGCGCCAAGCGCACGCGCAAGATGTGATCGTCTACGGCTACGGCGCCGAACTGTGTCTCAGAAACGCTTGCGGTGTTTGATCCGGTTCGCCCGCTTCTCGATTCGTTGTTCGTCCCGCGCGGAGGCGATCCGCCCGGTTGAGCCGATTCGTTCGGCGTGCGCTTCTGCCGCGCCCCTTCGATGTTATTAAGAAGTTTTGCGTGGGGCGCTTGGTCGGCGAGACTTATAACGCGCCGCCATGAACGCACGAAATCTCCGGCCGTCACCTGCTCGCCGTTTGACCATCTCGCATCGCGGCGCAGGTGAAACGTCCACACGCGATCAGCTTCGGAAGATTCCCATTGCAACGCCACGCCGGAGACAGGTGCGAGCGTGCGCGGATCATATTCAGTTAAGCCTTCGTACATCGCGCGCACTGCGTCGGTGTCAGGCGCGGCCGCCGCCAAAGCTGGATCGAACACTCGCGGCACTCCGCCATCGCTCCAACGAAACTCCTGCGCCGCCGGCACTACGACGCGCCCGTAATAAAGCTCGCCCTCAACGTCGTTGAAGCACGCGCTCGACGAAAAACCGGCGCACAAGATGAACAACAGCGGCGGCAAACGCCGCACAAACCGTCTCGATATTTTTAATTCTCTCAGTTTCACTGCACTTGGTTCTTTACAAAACACTTCGTTCCGCTAACTTTTGCATTTTAACTCGAATTTAATTTTTCTTTTCATCCAAACTTTTTTCCGCCTCAAGCAAGCGGCGGTAAACGTCTTCCGTCTGCTGCCTCGTGTCATCTCTTCCGAGCGATGAATCAATCAGATAATCAGCATAGGATTTCTTCTTCTCCTGCGGCATTTGCGCGAGCGTGCGGCTTTCGGCTTCCCGTTGCGCGATGCGGTTGCGATTCATCAATCGCGCAAGCTGAATCTCCGGGCGGCAATGAACCACAATCAATTTATCGAGCCGACGGTAGCCACCCGATTCGATCATCAACGCGGCTTCGATGATCGCAATGCCGCGCGGGTGTTCCTTCGCCCACGAATTCAATTGCGCGTCTTGCGCGCTGATGATTAGCGGATGAAGAATCGAGTTGAGCAACTCGCGTTTGTCGTTGTCACTAAAAACGAGGCGACCGAGACGATTTCGATCAAGGCTTCCGTCCGCCCCCAGAACTTCCTCGCCGAAACTCTCAACAACCGCGCGCAAGCCGAGACTGTTCGGGGCGACCACTTCGCGCGCAACCCCATCGGCGTCCATCACCAGACAACCGAGTTCGGCGAACACCGTTGCCACAAAAGATTTACCGACCGCAATCGAGCCTGTGAGTCCAACGCGAAGCATCTTTCGCTAAGTAAGCAATAAGCGGTGAACAATAAGCAAGTCAAAAACCCCTTCTATTTCTCTGCTTACCGCTCACTGCTTACCTCCTCGATTCCCCGCCGCATCAACGCTGCTTGCAAGGTGTTGCGCATCAACATGGCGACTGTAAGCGGGCCGACGCCACCGGGCACGGGCGTAAGCCTACCGGCTACGCTTTCGGCTTCGGACGGGTGAACGTCGCCGACGAGTGTGTAGCCGCGCTCTCTGATCTGGTTTATTCGCCTCTCCGCCGCTTCGCCGAACAACTCACGCGCTTCTTCCTCGTCAGTGATCTTGTTCATCCCGACATCAACGACGGTTGCGCCCGGTTTGATGTGCTCGCCCCGAATGTGCGCCGTGCGACCGATGGCGACGACGAGAATATCCGCCTGTGAGGTGACGGAAGCGAGATCGCTTGTGCGCGAATGGCAGACGGTGACGGTCGCATCTTCCTGCAAAAGAAGTTGCACGACGGGGCGGCCGACGATGTGGCTGCGACCAACGACACAGGCACGCGCGCCGCTCAACGGAATGTTTGAGCGTTTCAACAGTTCAATAATTCCCGCAGGCGTGCACGGAAGAAGCGTCGGCTGATTGAGGATTAACCGCCCGATGTTGACGGGATGAAAGCCGTCAACATCTTTTCCCGGATTAACTCTCTCCAACACTCTTCGTTCGTCCACGTGAGCTGGCAACGGCAGTTGCACGAGAATGCCGTCAACGTCTTCGCGCCCGTTAAGTACCTCGATTGTTGCGAGTAACTCTTCGGTCGTCGTCTCGTCCAGCAGCGCGAGATGTTCGGATTTCAACCCCAACTCTTGAGAGACGCGCACTTTGTTTCGCACGTATACAGATGACGCTGGATCATCTCCGACACGGATGGCGACCAGACACGGCTGCACATCGCTTGTCTCCGCCAGCCGCGTAACAGCATCTTTCACTTCTCGCTTGATCTCGGCGGCGATCCGGTTGCCGTCCAAGATTTCCGCGCGCCTTTTCATGAAACTTTGTTTGCTCGACATAAGATTCGTTACACGAATTTATCGTAGCACACATAGAACAGAAATTTGTTGCCGCCATAACGATAAAACATTATTGACGCTAGTTCTATCACTGCAAACAAAAAAGACGGCGCGCCTTGTGCTGCCGTCCCCTTTAGCGATCATGTCAACTCATTTTTATCCTTTGAGCTTCTTCACCTCTTCCGTCAGCACCGGGATGACTTCAAACAGATCGCCGACGATGCCGTAATCCGCAATGTCGAAGATCGGCGCTTCCGCGTCTTTGTTGACGGCGACGATTGTTCCGGCGTTCTTCATCCCGACAAGGTGTTGGATCGCGCCGGAGATGCCAAGCGCAATATATAATTTCGGCGCAACGGTCTGGCCGCTCGATCCGATCTGACGATCAATCGGCAGCCACCCCGCATCGCAGATCGGACGCGAAGCCGCCACCTCTCCGCCTAAAGCTTGCGCCAGACTCTCCACCAACGCGAGATTCTCCTGCCCCTTAATGCCGCGCCCGACGGCGATGATCACATCCGCCTTCGTCAGATCAACCGCCTGCTTCACTTCCTGAAACGCTGGTTCGGGCTGCATCCGCACCGCGCCGACTTCAACCGCCATCGTTTCGACTTCCGCCGCCGCACTTCCTTTTTCCGCTTGCTCCGAGCGGTATGCGCCCGATTGAAACGTCGCAAAAACGGGCGCGTCATCGCCCGCCACAACGTCGGCGTCCATCTTGCCGAGGAATATGCGCCGCGAGAAAACAACTTGCCCGTTCGTAGCTTGCGCGCGCAGACAATCGCTGATCAAATCTTTCTTAAAACGCGCGGCGAGCTTCGGCGCGAAATCGCGCACGAGATATGTATGCGGCATAACGACGAGTTGCGGGTCGGCCGCGCGCACCACTCGCTCCATCGCGTCCGCGTAGCCATCCGGCGTGTATTCAGCGAGCTTTTCGTTGTCGGCGTAGATCACCTTTTCAACTTTGTAAGCCGCGATCTCGTTCGCCAGATCGCTCATCCCCGCGCCGAGCACAACGGCCGTCACACCTTTTTTTATCTCCGCGCCCAAACCTTGCGCCGCCGCAATCGCCTCAAACGTCGTCTTGTTGAAAGCGCCCGCACGATGCTCGGCGAAAACTAAAATTCCATCACTCATTTTAACCTCAATGAAAAGGGAGTCAGGAGTCAGAATGAAAGCGGTTTCTCTTTACATTCTGACTCCTGACTCTTGTATTCTGTTCTTAAATAATTCTTGCTTCCGTGCGCAGCTTCTCCGCGAGTTGGGCGGCTCCTTTTTTCGCGTCGCCGTCGCCGAGAAACTGCGTCTGTTTTGATTTCTGCGGAAAGTAAATTTTCGTAATGCGCTGACTCGCTTGCCCCGCGTCGTCAGTCGCCGCCGCAACTTCTCTGATCTCTTTCTTTTTCGCCGCCATAATTCCCTTCAGCGTCGCGTAGCGAATCTGGCTGATGCCGGATTGAATCGTGAGCAACGCCGGTTTCGGCATCGAGTACCACTGATACCAGCCGCTTTCCAACTCGCGCTTAACTCTTAAGTTTTCGCCCGAAGCGTCAACTTCGATCACAATCGTCGCGTGCGGCAGATTCATCAACTCGGCGAGGATCACGCCCGTCTGCGCAAACCCGTGATCGTCGGATTGAAGTCCGGTAAGAATCAAATCCGCGTTTTCAGCTCGCACAGCTTCGGCAATGGTGCTCGCCGCCACGAAAGGCGTTAATTGAGAAAGATTGTCGCGCAAAATATGGATCGCGCGGTCGGCTCCGCGCGCGAGTGCGTCTTTGATCACGGCTTTAACGCGCTGCGGCCCCATCGAGACGACCACGACTTCGCCGCTTCCGCCCTTTTCCTTCAACCGCAACGCTTCTTCTAGAGCATAACCGTCCGACTCGTTGACCTCATGCGAGAGATCGCCCTCTTCAATCCACGTTGCATCTTTGTTAATACGCAAGATCGCATCCTTGTTGGCGACCTGCTTCATTAGAACGAGTATTTTCATGCGTTAAGTTTTCTTTACACGATCCAAATTTATTACCACTTCAACTTAGTAGTTAAAGTTCACGATTCATTGTTCTCCTCGTAACGCTTAAATAGTAGCGCCGCATTCGTGCCGCCGAAGCCGAAGCCGTTTGATAAAACGTATTGCAGATGAGCTTCGCGCGGTTCGTTCGGCACGTAATCGAGATCGCATTCCGGGTCGGGCGTGCGATAGTTGATCGTCGGCGGAAGGCGATTATGACGAATGGCAAGCACCGAAAAGACGGCTTCTGCTCCGCCCGCCGCACCGAGCAGATGCCCGGTCATGGATTTCGTCGAACTGACAGCCAACTTGTAAGCGTGTTCGCCGAACGTCTGCTTGATCGCCATCGTTTCGGATTTGTCGCCGAAGGGCGTGCTCGTTCCGTGCGCGTTAATGTAATCAATTGCTTCGGGCCCAACTCCGGCGTCTTTCAAAGCGTTGCGCATCACACGAATCACGCCCTGCTGCGTGTTGTCTGGTTGCGTAATGTGGAAAGCGTCGGCGGTCATCGCGTAGCCGACGATCTCGGCATAAACTTGCGCGCCCCGTTTACGGGCAAACTCCAACTCCTCAAGCACAAGAATCCCCGCGCCTTCGCCGAGCACGAAGCCGTCGCGCTCGGCGTCAAAGGGGCGCGAAGCTGTCTGCGGCTCGTCGTTGCGCGTCGAGAGGGCGCGCATCGCCGCAAAGCCCGCCACCGACATCGGCGTGATCGCGGATTCTGCTCCGCCGCAAACCATCACGTCGGCGTCGCCGCGTTGAATGATCTTGAATGAATCGCCGATGGCGTGCGAACCGGCGGCGCAGGCGGTCGCCGTTGCCGAGTTGGGGCCTTTCAACCCATGGCGGATCGAAACTTGCCCGGCCGCCAAGTTGACGATTGCAGAAGGGATGAAGAAAGGCGAGACGCGGTCAGGGCCATGATTGAGCAGCTTTTCGTGCTCGCGCTCAATCGCCCAGAAGTCGCCGATACCACTGCTGATATAGACGCCAGACTGCTCCGAGTTTTCGTCCGTCACCTTCAAGCCGCTGCCTTTGATCGCTTCGTCGGCGGCGGCAATCGCGTAGTGGATGAACGCGCCCATTTTGCGCGCTTCCTTCTTCTCGACGAACTGCAACGGATCGAAGTCTCTGATTTCGGCGGCGATGCGCACGGGGAATTTCGTCACATCAAATTTCTTGATGTAATCCACGCCGCTACGACCCGACATCAGCCCGTCCCACGTCGCGTCAACCGTGTTGCCAAGCGGGGTGATGAGGCCGAGGCCGGTCACCACGACACGTCGTTTCAAATGATATTACTCCTTAAGACGAAAAGTTTGCGAGCGGTTTACTGCGAACGAACATATCAACTTTTATGCGAAAACATCTAAAAACTTCCGCCATACGAACGCTTCTACGATAAATCGCCGCGCTTAATTTTTCCGCGTCTTTACAATTGCACAAACCTCTTACTTGTTCATGTGTTGGTCAATGTAGTTATAAGCATCGCGGACGCTCTGGATTTTCTCCGCGTCCTCGTCAGGAATTTCAATGCCAAATTCCTCTTCAAAGCGCATCACCAACTCGACGGTGTCGAGCGAGTCAGCGCCCAAGTCGTCAATGAAGCGGGCGTTCGGCGTGACTTCATTTTCGTCAACGCCGAGTTCGTCAACAATGATCTGCTTCACTTTATTTTCGATTTCTTGATCGGGCATTGGATTGATTGGCTCCTTCAGTTTCAGTTGAAATTTAATAATGCTTTGTAACTCTTGACGTGGCGAAACCCTTG
>JACCYN010000257.1 GCA_013696465.1 Pyrinomonadaceae bacterium | reverse complement strand
TCAACTGTTCGCGCAACACTTCGTTTACCAACTGCGGATTGGCCGTGCCCTTCGAGCGTTTCATCACCTGACCGACGAAGAAACCGAAAAGCGTTTCCTTACCCGCGCGGTACTGCGCGAGTTGCTGTGGGCTGGCGGCGATCACTTCTGCGACCATGCCTGCGATCTCGCCCGCGTCGCTCACCTGCTCAAGTCCGCGTTCGCGCACCACCGTTTCCGCACCCTTACCCGTCCTAAACATTTCGATGAGAACCTCTTTGCCCTGCTTACCGCTAATCTTCCCTTCGTCAATCAAACGCACAAGACGACCCAACTCCGATGCGGCTACGGGCGATTCATTGACATTCAACTTCGCCGTCTCCAACTCGCGCAACAATTCTGATCTGATCCAGTTTGAAGCCGCGCGTGGGTTTCCCGCAGATTCGGCCGCCTGTTCATAGTAATCGGCAAGCTCACGCTCGGTTGTGAGTTGCGCCGCGTCATTGAAAGTAAGATCGTAATCTTTCATAAAGCGTTCGCGGCGCGCGTGGGGCAATTCCGGCATCTCGCGGCGCACTCCTTCAATGAACTCTTCCGAGACGACGAGCGGCGGCAAGTCGGGTTCGGGGAAATAGCGATAATCATGCGCCTCCTCTTTCGTGCGCATCACGCGAGTTTTACCTTCGCGCTCATCCCAAAGGCGCGTCTCCTGCGTAATGCGCCCGCCCGCTTCCAGAGTTTCGATCTGCCGCTCGATCTCGTATTCAATTGCGCGTTGCATGAAGCGCACTGAATTCAAGTTTTTCAATTCAACTTTCGTGCCGAACTTCTCGTCGCCCACGCGCCGCACGGAGACGTTCGCCTCGCAACGCAAATTTCCCTTCTCCATGTCAGCGTCTGACGCGCCGACCCAGCGCAACACCTGTCGCACATGATTAACGTAATCGTAAGCCTCCCACGACGAACGAAAGTCCGGTTCGGTGACAATCTCGGCGAGCGGCGTTCCGGCACGGTTTAAGTCAACGTAAGAGTACTTATCCGTATCGGGTAATCCATCGTGCAAGTTTTTTCCGGCGTCCTCTTCAACGTGCATTCGCGTGATGCGCACCCCCATCGGCCGCCACTCGCGCACGCGCCCCGCCTCGTCACGCGCGGCGGTCATCACATCGAGACGACCATGTTCCGAGAAGGGACGATCAAACTGCGAAATCTGATAGCCTTTCGGCAAGTCAGGATAGAAATAATTCTTGCGCGCGAAGATCGAACGTTCGTTAATTTCGAGCGTGAGCGCCAGCGCGGCGCGCGCCGCGAGTTCGACGACGCGCCGATTAAGCACCGGCAACGCGCCCGGCAGACCGAGACACACGGGGCATGTGTTGGCGTTCGGTTCACATCCTGTGCGCGTTGAGCATGAACAGAAGATTTTAGTTTCCGTGCTCAACTGCGCGTGAATCTCCAAGCCGATCACGGCTTCCCATCCGTTTTTCATATTTTCAATTTTTGATTACTGATTTGCGATTTATAATTTCCAATTTCAGATTTGTGATTCCAGCTCACAACAAACTCGTTCTAAAATCAAAAATCCTATTCAG
Source organism: Pyrinomonadaceae bacterium (assembly GCA_013696465.1). Taxonomy (GTDB): domain Bacteria; phylum Acidobacteriota; class Blastocatellia; order Pyrinomonadales; family Pyrinomonadaceae; genus JACCYN01. The sequence continues at coordinate 4,529 of JACCYN010000257.1, read as the reverse complement.
GGTCGTAACCAACCGGGCAGTGCACCCGCGCGACGCGCTTCTTCTTCGAGCGAACGCCAGCGCGCCTGAAGATTTACGCGCGCGGCTTCGCGTTCGCGCAAACGCACCTGAAGCAGAGTTTGATCATACGACGAGTAGTTGAAAGGCGCAGCGTAAACAAATGTGTTCTGGTAGTAAGCCGGAGGAAGAATCACGCGACGCGGATAGATCGGGTATGTATTGACGATGTTTCCCCCTCCGAACACAACGCCGCCGCGCGCGCGCCCGTTGCCGAATCCGATGCGCCCGTAAATCTGCACGCCTCCGTTGAAGACGGGCGGATAAAAGTTCGGGTAAGAGTTGACGAAGATCGCAGCCGAATAGTTGAAAAACTGATTGTTTGTCTCGGCGAACCTTTGGCGAAGATATGCGATCTCGGCATCCAGCGCATCAATTTCAGTGCGCAGGGCGGTAGCTCGGTTGCGCCAGTAGTTTTCCGTCTGCCGCTCGTCTCGTTCGCTTTCTCCCCCCCGTGCGCGCAACCTTTCGGTTTCTTCCGCCGTGCGACGGCGCAACTCATCCAGCGAAGGCAAATTGAGTTCACGACGGCGACGCTCATAATCCTGCTCGCTCGCTTCGCGCGCGCGTCGGAACTTTTCAAAATCGCGGTTAGTTAAAGTTCGCGCCGCTTGTCGCCGGTCGTCGCTCAAGGGCGCAACATTTTCTTCCTTCGCTTGCGTTTGACCTTGCGCTCCGGCGCGTCGTAGTAAACTTCCTGCTGCCTCTCCGTTCGCGCGCTCCGTGGCGGCGATGTCTATGTTCGCCAACTGCAAAGTGACGTTCAAACTTTGCGCGGCTTCGTAAGAGAGCGTGCCGTTTGAGATCGTAAAATCGTTCGGAACCTCAACCAGTCGACCGCTGCGCATCACAATTGTGTAAGCTTCGGCGGCGAGGGGCAGGACGAGCGCGAGTGTGATAGCCGTCACAAATTGCCGCCAACCCGCGTCGAATTTATTAACCGTTCGCGCATTGATAATTTTGAAATTTACTCGATAAAACATTTCTCTCACCAAACCTTAAAAGAATTCATTTCAGGGAGATTAATGATGAGTATAGCACCCCGTAAAACCGTCGCTCAACAAACCCTACGCTTCGCAACCGAAGCCAAAACACCCGCCTTCAGGTGAATTAACCCGTTTTGCGAAGCGGGCAAGGCTCACGATTTGCTTCTTCGTCACAAACCGCTATTCTTACACGGCGATTTTAACAGCACATCTGGAGGAGATTTTCCGGGCATGATCAAAACCGTTGAGTGGACAGACGAAGGCGTGCGCATGATCGATCAACGATTGCTTCCCGTCGAAGAAAAGTACGTGATGCTGCGCTCATACGACGAGGTGGCGGAAGCGATCAAAGAGATGGTAGTGCGTGGCGCGCCAGCCATCGGCGTCTCGGCCGCGATGGGCATTGCGCTCGGCACACAGCAAGCGGTCGGCACATCGGTTGACGACCTACAGCAAGACTTCGATTACATCTGCGACGTGATGGCGGCGACGCGTCCGACCGCGGTTAATCTCTTCTGGGCAATTGAGAGAATGCGCGCGGCGTTTGGTCGAGCGAAAGCTGAAACGCAGGACGTGGAAGAGATTAAACAACTCCTCGTCAAAGAGGCGCGTAAAATCTTCGACGAAGACATCGCCTCGAATCGCGCGCTTGGTCGCTTTGGCGGTGAACTCATCCCCGACGGTGCGACCGTGCTCACACATTGCAACGCGGGCGCGCTCGCCACCGCCGGAGACTATGGCACGGCCTTAGGCGTTATTCGCGGGGCGCGCGACGCGGGCAAGCGCATCGCTGTCATCGCCGACGAGACGCGCCCCTTCCTCCAAGGCTCGCGCCTCACCGCTTGGGAACTCGCCAAAGATTCGATCCCCGTGACGATCATCACCGACAACATGGCGGGGCACATAATGAAGCAGGGCAAGGTTGATGCCATCGTCGTCGGCGCGGATCGCATCGCCGCCAATGGCGACACGGCGAATAAGATCGGCACTTACATGGTCGCCGTCCTCGCCCGCGAACACCGCATTCCCTTCTACGTCGCCGCGCCCATCTCAACTATTGACCTTAAACTTTCTTCCGGCGACCAAATACCGATTGAAGAACGCAACGCCCGCGAAGTCACGCACATCCGCAACCAGCAACTCGCGCCCGACGGCGTTGAAGTCCACAATCCGGCATTCGACGTGACGCCGAATGAACTCGTCGCCGCGATCATCACCGACAAAGGAGTTGCGCGCCAACCGTATACGGAGACGCTGCGAAAGTTAATTGCGAGTTGAAGTTATCAAATGATTAAAGAAACCCCGCCTTCTCATCTTCGTGCACTTTTTCTAACGTGCAAACGCTCATTTCGTATCATGCCGCAGAAAGCGCTATTATACGGGATAGCTCCAGATAACACGCTTAGTTAGAGTATTATACGGAAGCGTTCTGTATAATCAGTAGTTAGGCATCTTCGCGTAGAATTTGACTTCGTAAAATTTACGGTATATCAAATTAGAAAATGACTTTAAGAACTGCCGTAATCAACACTATAAAAGACGAAATTGGTATTGCGCCTACGAATGTGACAGGCTATCAAGCGATTTACACCGTAAATGGTCACTCTCTAAACATTCGCACTGCAAGCGACAAAAATAACGGTCATTATTGGTTTGACGTTACGCCCTCTTATTACGAAACAAGAACTGTTGACTTTTTTGTTTACGCTTGTGGATACGCGGAGGAAATTTACATTTTCCGGTTGATGAACTTAAACAAATGATTCAAGGCGCAAGTTTGGGCGGTCAAAAGCACGTTCCTAACTTTACTATTTATCCTGATACGCAGGAATTTGAACCGGCAGGAAGTTCTGGACATCGTTTTTCAATATCAAAGTTTCTTAATCGCTTTGAGTTGCTAAAAAAGAGAACGTGAATGCAAAGCGATGCCCAACAAGTTATTGGACATGAGGGCGAAACAGCGACTTTGTTTTAACGGTTCTTCTTTCATTTTAGCTTGCGTGTATTCGGTTTCGCCCCACGTCAACTCCGCCGTTAGGCGCTACCTCTCCTTACAGGCTTGATGCCCATTGATGAAGTTGCTTGCCTGCTGTACCGTGTTACAACAAAGAAGTACATCCAGTATGCAACAGAAAGTGAGATGGGTATGAGCATCAACATCAAGACATCAGGAGCGCACCACGTCGCGCTACGCTCCACTGACTTAGAACGCTCGAAGCGCTTCTACACCGAGACGCTCGGCTTCTCGATCATCAAAGAACTCCCTGAATTGTTCCTCTTCAGTGCAGGTAGCACCGCATTCGGTGTCCGTGGCCCTGAAGCTGATACGGCTAGCGGGGATAAGTTTAACCCGCATCGGGTTGGGTTGGATCACATAGCGTTAGCCTGCGAAGACGAGACAGAGCTGGAGAGGGTGGCTGCCGCGCTCACGGAGGCAGGTGTGGAGAATACAGGCATCAAGACGGACGAGACACTGGGCAAGCGGTATGTCGCCTTTAAAGACCCTGATCGTATCGCGTGGGAGTTCTATATGGTTTAGAGCCTATCTGTAACGGCGCGCCTAACAAACGGTTGAGCTGCTTGCTGAGAGCGAAGCGATCAGCTCGACCGCGGCGTTAGCTGTCTTCTTGTTGCGAACGAATTTGGCGTAGTGAAACCAGAAACCAAGTAACGGTGAATATCAACTGGACAATATGGACGCCAATAATTGCTGCGTTTATTATCCAAGTGTTCGGGGTGCTATTACAGGAAATTCTTGTTCGAGCAAGAGAGAACCCAAGAAGGAAAGCATCAGCACAGAAAAGTACTCAAACCGGGTTTGCGAAGCGGCTTTTGTATTTTCTGTTTCCACCTGATTGGCGATTGATTTTCGTGCCTTTTAATTTCTTTGCATCTTTCATGCTTAATGTCCATCTTATGAGTGCGCAGCCAGTAACACGCTACGCTGTGTTCGGCATTGCCGTTTGGGTTGGAATGCTGGTATTTAGTCTATCTGTGGAGATGGGGTACATCGTGTCTAAACATTTCGCAGGTAATTCCAAAGCAGTAACCCCTTGCTTCAGCCGCCAGCTAACAAGTCCTTCCACCTGACTGCTGAAAGCTTGCCTCTCAAGAAGTCTCCTTCGTCAAAGTCGAAGGCTTCTCGCGGCGGCAGGTGAAGTCCTGCGTTAGACGCTAATTGAATTCTCTTTTAAGGTATGAATCTAGTCAGCCGTAGTGGATCATGTGTTGTTATCAGGCAGGTACCATTCCTACTGCTGTTCGTCACAGCAATCTTCAGTCTTCCTTTTATAGCCAACTCTTTGGTTCATATCTTGGGAGGGAGTGATGCCGGCGGCAAAATATTCAACTTGTTCTTTGGCCTCTTCATGCTGTGGCTTTTCTTAGAATTCGTCGCTACACGAGAACGGATTGAAATTGACCTCGACGGGAAGGTGTTGAAGAGAAGCGTCAACGGCGTATTTAGAAAGAAGAAGCAGGTAATAG
>JACCYN010000248.1 GCA_013696465.1 Pyrinomonadaceae bacterium | reverse complement strand
TCGCGTCATCGCTCAACGAAATCGCCAAAGCCTCACGAGTCGGCATCAGCTTCGTCGAAAGTAAACTGCCTGTGCCGCCATCGGTGCGCGCCGCCTGCGAGTTTCTTGGATTAGACGCTGTGTATGTCGCCAACGAAGGAAAGCTAATCGCGATTGTGCCGCGCAGGGTAGCCGAAGAGTTGTTAGAGATAATGCGTCAACACCCACTCGGTCTCAACTCGGCGATCATCGGCGAAGTCACAGACGACCACCCCGGCATGGTCGTCGCCAAGACCAGTCTCGGCGGTACGCGCGTCGTGGACATGCAACTCGGAGAGCAACTGCCGCGGATTTGCTAAGGAAATTGAAGGGAGCATAACTGCTTGAGCAGTATCAGCGCGCACTATGCGGCGTTGACGGTCGGCTTAATTCTGAGTTTGAAAAACATGGACGACGCGGAAGGAAAGGTAATGAAAAAAGTTTTAGTGATTCGTCTGATTTGTATTTTTCTGGGCGCGAGTTCGTTAGCGAACGCGCAAAGCGTGTCGAAATGTTTTCGAGCAGATTGGTTGCAAGGAGAGCGCGCCGTTAATCTTACGATTAACGGAAGCAAGGTGACGGGGACTTTCTCGGTCGAGGGTGACGACAATCACACTCGCCCCAACGCAACATACAAATTTAGCGGAACGCTGAGGGGCAATATTTTGACAGTGATATTTGCCGGTAACAAACTGCCCGATGTCGCGCCGTCAGAGATGAAGAGTTTGATTTGGATGTTGGTGAAGTCCGGTGATGAAGAGTTACTGCGAATCAAATTCTCCGGCAAAAACTATGTGTCAAATGAGTACGAAGATCGCTTCGTTGATTTTGAATCGTGCAACGTAGGCTATGCAACCTTGGCGAAGACAGCACAAACGGTTCGCTTCGCCAAAGGTGCGAGTTCAGCGAGCATCGGGCTGGAATCTCGCACCGAGTTTCAAGCAATGAGAAGTCCCGCGACGTTTTTGATAAACGCCGCTAAGTCGCAATCGCTTGAGATTAGGGCGGACGGTTGCACTATCGAGGTCTATCTGCCGAACAAGAAACTTTATGAGTATGTCGAATGGGAAAACGAAGGCGAAAAGACCTTCGCCAGTTCCCAAATTGACAGGATGTTAATCGAAGCGCTTCCGCTTGCCGGAACATATCTCATTGTGCTGCGGAAACCGTCTGCAACCATGCGACCGGAAACGGTCGCTTTCAAAGTGACGAACTAAAGAAAAGAAAAAAAATGGCGATTACATTGTAGCTAGTGATAACTCCGAGTGCGGTGGCATGAATGTGCGTTTCAACGGAGTCTACCGGAGAGAGCGATAAGATGATCCAGCCGCCGCGCAGCTACTCTTTTTGGTTAACAACTGCAATCGTTTTCATGTCACCTTCGCGAGTTATCGAATAATCTGAACGGGGCGGACGCGAGCGCCCTAACACTTAAGCACTCTTCCTATCTTTGATCTTATTGCGGGTTGCCCGCAATGGAGACCTTTAATGTGTCGCGCTCCATCTCGACTTCGCGCAACTTCTTGCGAAGGGCAATGTTTTCCCGTTCGGCATCGGAACTGAACTTAGTTGCTTCTCGCTTCCAGTTAAGCAGCAAATTTTCAGCTACACCTAGCTCGCGTGCCACGCCCGCTACTGATTGCCCATCGTGGATCTTCCTTAAGACTTCGCGTTTGTATTCATCGTATTTTCTCATCTCACGCCTTGTGTCCTGAAAATAGACCACATCACTGGCTGATAAAAGCGTTGTAGAGGAATGTGCGCCCGATAACGGTGCAATCAGGGCACGGCTCTTGCGAGCCGATGACAAGCGATCCGGCAGGAGCGCGCACCCCGTCAGGCAGGCGTATAAACTGCGAGCGATCAACGCCGTGCAGCACCCCATACCAATAACCGTGTATGTAGCCGAGCAAGGGAGAGCGGTCAATAAGATAAACAGGACGGTGGCCGGTGGCTAAAGCGGCGGTAAAGATTTCAGCATACCCGGCTTCAAAATCCGTCGTGCGCTTCGTCCCCCCCGCGTGAAAACGCCACATGAACCACGCACCTTGAAGCAGCGCGCAGGTGAGCAAGAGGAACAGAATTGTGCGTCGCAACGAAACCCGCGCGCCGCTTCCCGTCAACCACAGAAAAGCGGGTATGTTGAAGAGAAGCAAAAAGACGGGGAAAGCGATTGAGCGCAAAGTGTGAAAGTTGTCAATCGTAAGCGCGGTCGGCACGATTGACGCGAGCAGCCCGTAGAAATTGAAACGCCACCACGCTTCATGGCGGTGCGAACACAGGGCGATGGCGATGCCGATCACGGACAAGACGAACACAGCGACGAGTAGGCTACCGCCCGCGCCCGAAACGTGATGGCGCGCGTTTAGGTCGCCGACTAAAAGCAAACTGCGCAAACTCCAATTGTTGATGTATTGATTGATGAAGTTATAGATCGTCTCCGTAATCGCGCTCTCCGGTTTGATGTAGCTCAAATCGTGGAACCTGGCGGTCAGCGCTCCGGGATGGCGCCGAGTGAAAAGGAAAAGAGGGAGCAGCGTCAAAGCGTAAAGCGCCCACGCGCGAACGACGCCGGAAAGGTTGCGCCGTGTGACGAAGAGAACGAAGCCGAAGGCGAGGAGTGGCGCGAGAAGGCGACCGATTGAGTAAGTGTAAGTTATCAACGCGAGGGCGAGGGCGAGCCGCACCGCGTCGGCGAGCGACCATCGCTCCTTGAGTTGCGCGCGGTAAAGCCACAGCAGAAAGAGCGCGAGCGCGAGCGGAAAGAGCGCAACCTCGAAAACGAGGCGGCTGATCTCAAAGAGCCACGGAACGAACATCGCCGCCAACCCAACGAGGACACCGATGCCGCGATGCTTGCTGACGCGATAAGCAAGGCGACCGATGAGCAACGCCGCCGCAAATCCTAAAGCCGCGCTTAACAGGCGCGCGAGCAAAATGCCGGGAGGGAAAATTTTGTAAACAAGGACGAGTAGGTAGACGTAAGCCGGGTTTTTGTATTCGCCGAAGGCGCGAAAGTAAAGCGGAAAGCGAACACCGTGTTCGTCCGCGCCCGTCTGTGCGATCAGATATGCGTTATAGGCGATTGATGATTCGTCGAGAAAAAAGCCGGGCGGGTTTGCGCCGATACCCCACACATAGAAAACGAACAGGACGGCTAGAGCAGGCAGCCAAAAGTGGCGGCGGACAAAGTGTTGCGCGTTGCCCGCGCGTGTGTGTTGCATCACTCTCGGTGCTTGAAAATTTATTCCGTTCTCAACTCGACATTTAAGCATCAACTGCGCGCGGCAGAAACGAGGCTCGCGACTACGGTTTGCCACGAAAGATTCATCGCGCGAATTTTTTCTCGCCCGCGTGCGCCTAACTTCTGCGCGCGCGCGCGGTCACGGTAAAGTTCATCAATGGCGGCGGCGATTTGTTGCGGTTGCGGTTCGACGACGAATCCGGTTCCGTCGTGTTCGACGAACTCACGCGCGCCGCCCGCGTCCGTCGTCGTAATCACAGGGCGCGCCGCGAGCATCGCTTCAAGCGTGACGTAGCCGTAATCTTCATCAAACGGCAGGTAGCAAACGGTGAGCGCGCGGGCGTAGAGTTCGATCATCTCCCGCTCTCCGACGAACCCGCGTAGCTCGACGCGATGCCCGACCTTGTGGCGTTTGATTAAATCCTCGTAGCGTCGCTTGTCGGGCGCGCTGCCTGCCAAGATGCAGCGCACGGGAGTGCGGCAGAAGCTCATTGCTTCGATCAAAAGCTCTTGACGCTTCTGCGGTTCGACGCGGCTCGGATAGAAAACGTAATCGCCCAGTTCGCCCGTGCGGAGAAGTTCGGCGCCGGGCGGCGGGTGATAAAGCGGCGTGCTCTCGATTTTATTGTAATGAAGCAGACGCTCGGCGACCGTCTGCGAGTTGGCGAAAACTCTTTTGGCTTCGGGGATAAAACGATTGTCGCAGTGGCGGATGAACTCGCGTACGCGCGCGCCTTCTGGGTAAGTCGAAAGATCGTCGAACGGGGTGTTGAAAAGGTTGTATGCCGAACGATGCTGGTGCATGATCCACAACACTTTGTTCGGATGCGCAACCGTGTAAGCCGGAAACTTCATGCCGATCACGAGATCAACCGGCTTGCCGTTGGCTTGAGTCAAATCAAGCATTCGCCACGCGAAAGTGCCGCGCATGATTTCGACGGGCGGATACCACTTGAAGGGGAGCGCGACGACCTCGGCGTTATAATCCGCTTCGACGAACGCGCGCCGCAAATGCTCGACGTGCAGTTCACCGCCGCCCGTCGTAAACGGCACCTGCGTGGTGCAGATCAAAATGTTACGAATTGGCATCGGTAAAAGAAATCAGGAGATAGAGGCTTTGTTCATCTCGGCTGTATCAAGATTCTAACGCGGTGCTATTCATGAGACCGCTTCTACTTAAAAGGATTACTCGAAGCTCCCACGCGTTAGTAAAGCTGTAGATACTTATAGGCAACAATCTTTTATCAGTTCAGCACTACTAAGCGCTGGTACGTAGGTTTGTGACGCTGCTTCTACAATCTCTCAGATGAGGGCGATGCTCAAATAGAGGGCAAAAGAAGCGCTCATCAAGCCGAGCAAAACAATAAATACGGCGCGAATCGCTTGATCAACCATCGGTCTGCGCCCCACTACGGCGAGTATTATAAAGACTGGGAACACAACCATCACGTAACGAGCTAGTGACTCTAAGGTTAGAGTTAATAAAGGAACAATCACGGAAATAAACGTATATAGTGCCAGCTCCCACTCCCGCCGTCTCACCAGCGCGAAGCCGCAGGCGAAAGCGATCAGCGTCGCCACTAAATTCAGCAATCTGAAGTTCCACAAAAGGCTAACATGGTGAGGAAAAAGGAAATACTCATAAAGTGGATATAGAAAAAAGCCCGAACGTACTCCCCACGCTTTTTGTACAGCTATAAAAGCAAATGCGTTGCCGGTGATAAAAAACAGGTAGAGCATGAAGAACAACAACCCAAGGGGAAGCAAACACAAACTCAAAACATCCGCCCGTAATTTGAGGGGATGATAGCGATGCTGCTGCCAGTACAGTAAAGTTAGCACGGGCAACAAAAAAAGTCCGTTATAGCGTGTCGCCGAAGCCAGCGCGCCGAACGTTCCGGCGAGCCACCATGAGTCGCGTTTCGCCGCCCAAAAGCTACCGACGGTTAAGAAAAGAAACAGAGATTCGGTTAGCGGGAGCGAGAAGAAGTAACTCGTCGGGAAAGCCGAGATGTAGAAGACGGTTCGGTCTGCCGTCGCCTCACCATAGCCGAAGGCAACGACGGTCTTGTGCAATAAAATAATTGCGAACAGAAAGAAGATGCTCGATAAGAGCATGGCGGTCAGTTGAAACCCGCCGGTGATTGAAGCCGTCAATCGCAGAGACAGTGGATAAAGCGGGAAGAATGCCCAGTTGTGCATCTTGTCAGAGTCGAAGGGCATCTGCTCGTAACCATTCTTAGCTACGGCTATGTACCAGCCGCCGTCACCGCGAAGCGCGAGTGGGCTTAACTTCTCAATCACAGTTTCATGAAAAACCGAAATGCGTATGTTTTGAATTGCGCTGCCGAAACTTGGCGGAGACGGGTCTTCCAAAGTTAGATGAGTGGCTGCCACGAAGAGGACGAACACAATGGCGCGCGTTAAAACGAAAACGAAAAACGCAACGCGCACACCGCGATCATGCATCACGCGGCGCAGTGCCCGTATTCCGAGTGAGAATAAGCGACCTTGATGCTGCGATAACTTCACAATGCGTATGTTACACTTCGCAACTTAATACAAGAAACCGATTACCGACATCTCCATTTCCCTGTGGCTTATAAAACTGCGTAGAATTCGATTTATGCGGATCGGAATTGACGGCATCCCTTTAACTGGGGCGAAAACCGGTGTTGGGCACTACACGCTCGAATTAGCGCGCGGCTTGGCGCAAATCGCAGACACTGATTCGTTCGAGTTTGTAACTCCAGCGCGCATTTTGAGCGGCGATAGTAAGCGCGACGAGTGGCCTGCCAATTTGAGCGTGACATACCGCGAACCGAATTCGCTTCGCAAGCATTGGTGGACAATCGGGCTGCCGCTATACATTCGGCAGTCGTCGCTCGATCTATTTCACGGCACAAACTACAACGTGCCGTTATGGGAAGGCTGCCCGACGGTTTTGACGATTCATGACCTGTCGTTGTTTTTGTACCCAGAAACACACGAAAAACATCGCGTGAGCGTCGGGTTGCGGCGTATCCCCACGATGGGGTGCGCGGCGACGAAGATCATCACACCGAGCCAAGCGGTGCGCCGTGAAGTCGTCGAGCATTTAAACGTCTCGCCGGAAAAAGTCATAGCGATACCGGAAGCGGCGCGGCGCGAGTTCCGCCCCATGCCCGCTGAAGAGACGCGCGATGCGCGAAAGCGATTCGGCATCGAAGACGATTTTCTGCTATACGTCGGCACGCTCGAACCGCGAAAGAATTTGATGCTACTCGTCCGCGCGTTTGAGGAAGTCTTGTGCACGACCAATCTCAGACCGCAACTTGTGATCGTCGGGAAAAAAGGCTGGCTGGTTGACGAATTGTTCGCCTACGTCGAGCGTGCCGAATTAGGTGACCGCTTGTTGTTCACAAACTACGTCACCGATGAAGAACTGCGCGCTCTCTATTCATCATGTCGGATGTGTATCTACCCTTCTCTCTACGAAGGCTTTGGGTTGCCGCCGCTCGAAGCGATGGCGTGTGGCGCGCCGGTCATTACTACGCGGATACCGAGCATCATGGAGACCGTCGGCGACGCCGCGCGCCTCGTTGAGCCGACCGATGTGGATGCGCTCGCGCGGAATATCATCGATCTGCTGGCTGACGCAGAGGCGCGCGCGACTCTTTCTGCCGCCGGACTCGCACGCGCCGCGCAGTTTTCATGGGAAAAGACGGCGCGGATGACGTTAGAAGTTTACCGTGAAATGCTCGGTCAGGAACAAAGAGCGTAAGTCATATCCCGGCACGATTGTCCGTGTCGTTTATGTTTGCTTTCGTTGATGGTTGAACGACTTGGCGGCATGTCCTCCTTCGCGCGCGGCATGTTGTTCGCGCTGGGCGGCAATTTCGGCGGCAAGTCGCGTGGAGGCGGCGACGATTTCATTGAGTTTGTCGTCAAGTTTCGCAGACGATTCCAACAAAGTCGCGGTTTTCTCGCTCGTTTCGGCGAATTGCGCCGACGCGCTGTGCAACTCCTCAGCCAGCATCACAAGCGTCTCCGCCATGTCTTCCACGATGATGTATAACTGCTCTCCTCTCTGCCTAGCGAGTTGATTAACGTGATCGGCGATGTCTTGTTGACGTGCGAGGGCATAAGCTTCAAAGCGTCGCTGGTTATCCATCAACACGGGCAACCGCCACACGCCTTTAAGCACGCGCAGCAAGCGGCTGATGATAGGCGCGCGGTCGAGCCGCCTCGCCGTGCGCGATGGCAAGCCGTTTAAGCGGACGCACGCTGCGCGACCTTCGGCGGCAACGTACAGAGTTTCTAAAATATCAATTTTGCTTGTCCGACCTGAGCGCAGCCCGTCCGTGAAGCGGTCGAGTTCAGACGAAGCGGCAGCGCGCTTCAAAAGCGCGAGATGGGCGCACTCGACGAAGTGTCGTCCGTGATATTGAAGCAGATCATCTACATGATATTCGTCGCTCTGGGTAAAGCCCGTTTGCGATTGCAAATCGAGCATAGGCGGAGGGGCAGGCGGGGGCTTCTGAATTGAACGAGCGCGGTCAAGCAGCCCTGAAGCGGATTCCGACAGCAGCGAAGCTTCCGCTTCGGTTGTGCCATCATGTGGCGGTGCGGCGGCGCATACGGTCGCCGCGTGCTGGTTAGTTGCCGGATCGTCCGGTGTAATCTTCATCTTCTTTTCGAGAGTTAGTTGTCAATCATTCGACTTCCAGCGCAATGTTGCTTCTCTCGTCCTCATCACCAGTAAGCCACCTGACACATTCTCGGACAAGACAATTTAGAGCGGGTGCGAACCTGCTTTTTCGGGAACGCGGGTTGTCGGTGGTGTTACTAGATTTCTCATAGCGTAGGACTTGGAATTATAGTTTTCGACCAAATAAGTAACTTACGCAATTATGCTCGAATGTCTTTCCGAGTGTATTCCCAAGAGCATTAAGATGCTAGCTCCGTCGAATTCTCCGCGCTAAGAACGGATAATACCTACGCCAGAAAACTTATCAAGTGAGACTTCGAGACGGCGCACGGCGCTGCCCCGTCACAACCGTATCGTCCGCGCACGGTATTCAAAGGAGAGCATGTTCGGCGGCGCCCGCTCAAAACGCTGCGAGCCCTGTCGCGTGATCGTAGCGTGCGCGCCGCATTGTTCTCTTTTGTCTTGACGCTCTTGATCATCCTCTGACCGCTAAAGACACTACGAACGTCGTTGGAAAGTCGAGCGTGCTACCGCTGTGGTGGTAGGTGTGATTGCGAAACTTCAGGCGCATGGCGATGCACTTTGACCATCACGACGAAAACTACCCCAACTCCGTTCACTTAAGGCCGCGCCATGATTTTGTTTCGATGCTATTTATGAGACCACTTCTACTTCAAGATTGCACACGGCGACGGATAATCTGTTTCCATCGCGCGGCAAAGCGTCGCTGCCACCGCCGCCATCACTACTGCGGGGCGGCGTCCACGTCCGGTCGGCGCGAATCTCCAACTCGTAACGTCCTTCGGCTGCGGCGCAGTGCGCAGACGGTGGAACGACGAATTCGAGCTCCAGCCAACCATGGCGAAACAGTGTGAAGGAGCACGCGCGCACGTCGTTAAGAAAGATGTCGAGTGTGATTCCGCGCGGACGCAAATTCGGCATCTGCGTGATGAGATCAAGCCGCATCTTCTTTGGCAAACCGCGCGTGGCGAATCGTACACGTCCGCGTTCGCTCATTAACCGCGCGCGCGGAGGCACATCTCGCGTTCCGTTCCAGCCTTCATCGAAAGTCGCATTTTCGTTTTGGTCGAGACACACGGAAGCTGCTTCAATTTTATTTACGGTTCTGAACAGACTTTGACGTCCGCCGCGTTCGTCATCTGAAAAACCGAACGCTTGATCGGAGGCTTTGACGAAAACGTGGAAGTCGCTGCGCGGCGTCTCGATTTTGAGCGCGTTGAGCTTGTCGTAAACGTAACCCATCGCCATATCAAACGCGCGGCGTTCACGAAACGACAAGTTGCGCAGGTAGTCAAGAAAATCTTCTTCAACGGGAAGGCGCAGACGATCTGTTTCGCCAAGAAATTCTTCACTGCTAAGGCAGAGCGCGTCGCGCGAACGCAAATCAACATGGGCGAACTGCGAACGAAAAAGAGATTCTTGTTTTTCCGAGAAATTAAACTGATCAACCCCGAGTTCCGGGCGATGCGAAACGCTCGAAGCCTTCCACTCTCCGCGAAGGATCGCATCCGAACGGGCGATGCTGTGTAGCGTCGTGCCGCCACGTCGCAACACGCGCTTGATCTCGACGAGCGTTGCACGCGCTTCCGCGTTTGTAAGATCGTCGAGCAGATCGAAGCTAACGACGTAATCGAAAGTCGCATCGGGGAAGGGAAGGCGATCTGGATGTGTCACACACGCCGCGTCGTATCCGTTGACGTGTGCGGCGCGTGCCCGTTGCGCGGTGCGTGTGACGCCGGTGAGTCGGGCGCGTTTGTGTTTCAACACGCCGAGCATCTCGCCCGCGCAACCCACGTCAAGCACGGAAGAGTCGGCGCGCACGTTGTCGTAAACCCACATCAGGTGCGCGAAGTTGATGTCGAATCGGGCGAGCGAAGGAAAGTAGCGACGACCCGGCGCGCCTTTCGGTTCTGTGTTGACGGAATGTGATTCGCTCATTTCTGAAATACGCTTGCGTCGCGGATTGATCTGTGACGAAGACGACGCGACGACTGTTCAGGATGAGGTTGGCGAAGAGCAATGAGGTTGCGGATTATCAACCGCCGCTGCTCGCTTGGCTTGTTGACGCCAGTTGCTCATGCTTCGTTGCTGCTACTGCTGCTGTCCGGCGCAATTCTTCGACGTGGCGCGCGAGTTCATCAAGGCGCGTCTGGATATGGCGGCGGGTGCGGTCTGAGAGGGCGAACGATTCGCTCGTCTCCAGATTAAGTTGCTTGAAGCAGACGCGCTGTTCATCAAGCACGCGCTCGCCGAGTTCCCGCATCTGAAATTGAAGTTGCGCGATCTCCTTTTCGACAAAAGCGATTGAAGCGAGCGTTGCGATCTCGGCTTTGAGCAGCGCTAACTGCTCTTCCTGCTCTTCTTTCATCGCCGAGAATTGTTCCTCATACGCTTCTTTGATTTCCGCTAATTGTTTGTCGTGAGCGCGGAGGGCGATTAAAGTTTCGCGCAGCGCGTTGTTTGTAGATGCGTTAAAGTTTACTTGCTCCCATGTGTACCAGCGAGTTGCGCGCTTGATTTGTCGTTTGAGCCAGAGTTCAAATTGTCGCATGAAGCCCTGACGGTAGCTGATGAGCGGCGGGAGTTTGTCCCACGCGCGCGCGGTGACGACGATGTTTGTTTCGAGGCGAGACAGAGCATCCTCGTCCGACGCGGGCGAAGAGACGTTTTCCGTTAACCCGTGCGACGGCGCGCGCCCTGCCACCGTCTCGGCGCGCACGCGCTCGCGTATTTCGCACAAAACTTTTTCCACATCGTTACCTACCATGATGGCGTTCCCGCCCTCCGTCTTTGCGAAAACTTCAACGTGAAAACTCTTTGTTCAATTCTCATCCATCTCGATTTACGATTGCATATGCGCGAGACGGTTATCTTTTTCACTCGCCGCTTTCGGCATGGGTGGACGCGACACGGTAACGCGGGCGTGAAGATTCGCTACGCCTTCTACGGCGCCGAGCACGCGAAGGAACAACACCCCGTCGAGCCAATCATAACTAATGCCGTCGGCGCGCGTCGAACTGCTGTGCACGGCAAGCGAGATTGAATGAAAATCCGCGCCCAGCCAAGCGTCGAACTTAAACTCAACCGCGATCACCTCGTTCTGCTCCACGAATCCGAAGCTCAAATCGCGTTGTTCGGTGTTAAGTCCGTAGATGTGGACTCCGTGACGGTTGCGAATCAGGAATCCGAAAACCGGCTCGATTGTCTCACGATGAAAGCGCACGCGCATCCGCACGACGAGCGGCGCACCGGTTTCAACTACCTCCACCGCGCGATTCGTTTCATCAAACAATCCGGCCGCGATCACTTCGGCCGTGCCGTCGCCGTGACGATAGGTGTAGCGAAGCGGAGCGTCTTCAACGCGCGCCGCGAAATTTTGCGGCGTCGCATCCGTTGTTTCCGGCGTGGGCGCGTCTCCGGCGTCGTAAGCCTCTTCGCGCTCCATGATAATCTTTTGATAGCGATTGAGCGCGTCGGGCGGCGCGCTATCGGCGATCATGCGCCCGCCGTTAAGTAGGATCGCGCGACTGCAGAGGGCGCGCACGGCCGCCGGATCGTGCGAAACGAAAAGCACGGTCGCGCCGCGCTCTTGCATCTCTTTGATGCGTCGCAAACAGCGATGTTGAAAAACGGCGTCGCCGACCGCCAGAGCTTCGTCAATAATCAGAATTTGCGGATCAGCGCACACCGCAATCGCAAACGCGAGGCGCACATACATGCCGCTCGAATAGGTTTTGACGGGCTGCGAAATGAATGAACCGATCTCGGCGAAACGTTCGATTTCCGGCAGGCGTTCTTTCGTCTCGTGCTTCGAGAAACCCATCAGCGCTCCGTTCATAAATACATTTTCGATTCCGGTAAACTCTGGGTTGAATCCTGCGCCGAGTTCGAGGAGTGCCGAGATGTGCCCTGCGCGCCGGACGCTTCCTGTCGTTGGTTCAAGCGTGCCCGCAATGATTTGAAGCAAAGTTGATTTACCGCAACCGTTTGGGCCGATGATGCCGGTCGTCGTCCCCGCTTGAAGTTCGAAGCTGATGTCTTGAAGCGCCGTGAATTCGCGGTGACGGCGCACGCGCCCCGCCGTCGCAAGTTCAATGAGGCGGTCGCTCGGACGCGCGTAAATGCGGTATCGCTTTGAAATTCCTTCTACACGCAAGAGGCTTTCGTCCGTCATAGAACCTAAAAATAACTCTATTCGTGAGAGAATGTCGAATATGGTAGCGATTGAAAAAGCGAGAGGCGCGGTGTGGCGGCCGTTGCGGGAGTTGCCGCGCCGTTTGAACTTAGTCGGGGCGTTGGCGCGGAGGGAACTCGCGACGCGTTATCGCGGCTCGTCGCTGGGCTTTTTGTGGGCGGTCATCGCGCCAGTCGTGATGATCGCGATCTACACTTTTATCTTCGCCGGAATCTTCGGCGCGCGCTTCGGGCGCGAAGGGTCGAATTGGGATTACGCGCTTTATGTTTTCTGCGGACTGTTGCCGTGGGCGGCTTTCGCCGAATCGCTGCAAGCGTCGTCAACGACCGTTATCACGCACGCCAATCTCGTTAAGCGCGTCGTGTTTCCGTTGGAGGTGCTGCCCGTCTCACACGCGCTCGCGGGCGTGGGCAATCAATTGTTCGGCACGCTCGCCCTGCTTGCGGCGACGCTCGTTCTGCGGGGGCGTGTTAGCATCACTTTGCTGTGGCTGCCCGTGTTACTTTTTTTACAATTGATTTTAACTTTCGGTTTGTCGTGGCTGGTGGCGAGTCTCGGCGTGTTTTTGCGAGACACACGCGAAGCCGTTTCGCTCGCACTGACTGCGTGGATGTTTCTCACGCCGCTGCTCTACCCGGAAGGGATCGTGCCGGAACGCTATCGTAAATTAATCGAATACAATCCGTGGACGCCGCTCGTGAGAAGCTACCGCCGCGTGCTGCTTGAAAACTCCAATCCAGATTGGCGCGGTTTACTCTTTTTCTTCTTCTTCGCGCTCGCCCTTTTCGTCGTCGGCTACTGGTGGTTTGCGCGCACGCGGCGCAACTTTGCTGATGTTATATAAACTGTAAATGTTATTTGAGCCCGAAACGTGGTGTCGTAAACGACGGCGGAAGAGGACTTGGGAAAGAGGCTTAAAGCGCGCAAAGCGAGACGTTTGACACTCGCCGCAACGCATGTTAGCGTAAACTTTCGGCGCTTGGCCGTTAAGGCAGGCGATTTGAGAGGGGCGTAACCGATCAAAGAATGCTGCGTATTGCGCGGCGGAGCTTAACTCTTAAGTCTGCCCCGCTCCTTTGGCGCCTGAAGACGCGCGAGCGATTCATCCGTTTCAATTCAAGTTAACGATTTCTGATGGCCTTCGACAAAGCAAAAGCCATTCGTGCGGCTGAAAAACATATCGCGCAAGGCAAGATTCCTGCCGCCATCGGCGAATACCGCCGCATCGCCCAGGAAGACGAAAGCGATTTCGCCGCGCTCAACACGCTCGGCGACCTCTACGCGCGCACCGGCAAAAAAAAGGAAGCGACCGAATGCTTCACGAGCGTCGCCGAACATTACCGCACGCAAGGCTTCGCGCTCAAAGCCATTGCAATGTACAAAAAGGTTCTGCGTCTTGAGCCGTCCGCGCTTGAGGTGTCAGCCAAACTCGCCGCGCTCTACGAAGGTCAGGGTTTAGCGGTCGAAGCTCGCGCCCAGTATCAATTAATCGTTGACGCTTACACGCGCGCTGGGCGCACAAGTGAGACCTTTGACATTCTCCTCCGCATCGCCGCACTCGATCCGCACAATCCGCAAATTCGCCTGCGCATCGCCGAGGCGGCCGAGCGCGAGAACCGGTCGGAAGAAGCCGCCGCCGCTTACGCGGAAGCGGGCGAACGCCTCCTCGCGCGCCGCGAACACACGCCAGCCCTTGACGCTTTCACTAAGGCCATCAATCTTGCGCCGAACGATTCAAGCGCGCTTAACGGGCTTGTCGCCGCACATTCTGCGCTCGGCACGTCCACTGAAGCGGTGGCGATCATCGAAGAGTCGCTTGCCGCACGCCCTGACGACGTTGAATTGCTTGCAATGTTGGTGCGCGCCCGTCTCGACGCCGGAGACGCTGTGGCGGCCGAGGGGGCGGTTGATCAATTAGTCCGGCAGGAGCCTTCAAACGAACGATTCTTGCTTGATGTCGCGCGCCTTCACCTTAAGGACGACGCGGTGGATGAGGCGGTGCGCGTCACGTCAAGAGCGGTTGAGCCGTTGCTTGCCGCGCGCGAAGAAGATTCACTGCTCGAAATTTTGAACGAAGCAACGGCGCGCAACCCGAAACAGATGGAGGCGCTCCGCCTCCTCGTGCGCATCTACACTTGGCAGCGCGACGACGAGAGGGCGCGCCTCGCGCTTGAGCAACTCGCGGAAGCGGCCGAGTCCGCGGGCGCTGAAGACGAAGAGCGCAACGCGCTGATGCAGCTTGTGCGCCTTGCGCCCGACGAAGAATCTTACCGCGAAAGGTTGCAGACGCTCGGCGGTTGGGCGGGAGCGGGTGAAACGATTGGCGGAGAAGATTTCGCGGCGACCGCCACCTCGCAAGAAGTGCCGACGTTCGAGAACTTCCTGCTCTCGAACGATAACCATTCTGAGACCGCCGCGCCCCTTCCCTCAAATGAAACGAACGACGCTCAATCCGCGCAGTTCAATGAATTCGAGTGGAACGCCGTTGACTCAACCACCGCGCCCGACACCTCCGCTTCCGCGACGCCGGATGCGAGCGCATCGTTTGCCGATCTCAACGACGACTTTGGCGACGCGGGCAGTGCTGCAAACGTTTCGTTCACCGTCTCTCCCGTCGCCGGGGAAACATCTTCCGACGATTTTCAGACGGTAAACTTCGGCGCAACGAACGCGGAATCGCCCGCCGCTGTTGATGAAGGACTGGGTCGGACGGTGGTCGGCAACGAACGCCTTGAATCGCTGCTCAAACAGGAGTTGGAAGGCGTTGATTTCTATCTCGCGCAAGGCTACACGGACATCGCGCGCGATACACTCGACATGCTCGAACGGCAGTACGGACGGCACCCGCTGACCGAGGAGCGCCGCAAGCTGCTGCAAGCGCGACTGCAGGAATCAAGCGCGGCAAACGAAACAGCGTCCGTCGCCACCGGACAGCAAAGCGCGACGCCGACGATTGAAGTCGAATATTCCGGCTTTACGCGCTACGACGTTGAACCTGAAACTGCTGCTGCTACTCCGGCGGTTGACGTAGAGTTAGATCAAGCGTTCGGTAATTTCAGCGCCGGTGCGCCTCCTGCCGCAACGCCGGAGCAACCCGCGCTGGTCGGCGGTGCAACTCCTCAGACTCTCGACGCGGGGCTGGCTGATATTTTCGACGAATACCGAACGGCCGTCGAAGGGGAAGAGCCGCCGGTTGCCGATTACGAAACGCATTACAATCTCGGCATCGCCTATCAAGAGATGGAATTGCTCGACGACGCGATTGAGGAATTTCAAAAGGCGGCCGCGCTCGCCTCGCCGCAGGATGGCACGCCGCGCTACCTGCAATGTTGCAATCTGCTCGGACACTGTTTTATGAGCAAAGGCATGGGGCAGGTCGCTGCGATGTGGTTTCGTAAAGGGTTAGACGCGCCCGGCCACACTGAAGACGAATACCAAGCGTTGCGCTACGAACTCGGCACGGCTTACGAGCAGATGGGCGACACGGCGCGCGCCATCGAGACGTTCAACGAAGTGTACGGCATCAACGTCTCTTACCGCGGCGTCTCCGACAAACTGCGCGAACTCCGCGCCCAACAAAGTGGGAAATAGTGATGAGTGATGAGTAGTGAGTGATGAGTAAGAACAAGTTTTTCACTCACCACTCATTCTCATCACTCATCACTTTTTATTATGTCCGCCAAGCTAACCGTTATCTTTTACATTGTCTTGTGCCTTGAAGCGGGTCTGGTGTTGACGCTGCTGCCTTGGATGCAGCCGTTCGGGTTGGGCGATTGGGGGGATAACTTTTTTCTGCTCTACTTCGTGCAGAAAACCGGACTGTACGGGTTGCAGCAAATCATTTCTTCAGGCTGGGTGCGCGGCGCAATCACTGGCTTGGGACTTTTGAATCTCGCACTGGCTTTTTGGGAGATGTGGAATTTCCGGCGCACCGTAGGTTTGCTGCAAGCGAGAGAAACCGCGCCCGCCACCGCAGCACGCATTCCGGCGATTGAAAATGTTGAAACTCCCGCAACCGTTGACCTACCTGATCACCAGCGGCGCGACGACCGTCCACAGCCAGCCGCAAAGTGAAGAATGGCAGCGCCTGCTTCGTCTTGTCCGCGCCGCCGTCCAATCTCAAATCACGCTTATTCAATTACGGGAAAAGAATCTTCCGGCGCGTTCGCTTTACAAACTCACGGTTGAAGTTTCGGCACTTACGCGCGGTACGAAGACGCGCTTGCTCGTCAACGACCGCGCCGACGTTGCACGCGCGGGTGGTGCAGACGGCGTGCACCTCACGACGAATTCGCTCGAAGGTTCATTCGTGCGGCGGGCGTTCGGACACGACTTTCTAATTGGCGTCTCGACGCACACGCTCTCTGAGGTGATTGTCGCGCGCGAAGGCAATGCAGACTTCGCCACCTTCGGCCCCCTTTTTGACACCCCTTCAAAACACTCTTACGGCGCACCTGTCGGACTCACTCAGTTAAGCGAAGTCGCACACGCGCTCGCGCCCTTCCCGCTCGTTGCGCTCGGCGGTATCAACACGACGGAGCGCGCGCTGCAAGCCGTCAACGCAGGCGCGGGCGGCGTCGCCGCCATCCGTCTTTTTGAAGATGCGGAACGATTGCCGGAAACTTTACGTCTCCTCCGCCGCAAGGTAGTGTTAACGGATGAATAAAGAGAACGAGCCGCTTGTCCTGCTCACCATCGCGGGCTTTGATCCTTCGGGCGGCGCAGGGGTCGTCGCCGACGTAAAAACATTCACAGCGTTCGATTGCTTTGCGACGGCCGCCGTCACGTCTTTGACTTTTCAAAACACGACGGGCGTCTTTGGCGCGGCGCATCAAACGGCCGATGCGGTGCGCGCGCAAGTCTTGCCCGTCGTTGAGGATTTCACAGTAGCGGGCGTTAAAACCGGAATGCTTCCGACAGAGGAAATAATCGCGGAGGTGGCACGCCTGTTTCGTGAAACGAATCTCCCTGCGCCCGTCGTTGACCCTGTAGTGCGCTCAACCTCCGGCTACGATCTAATTGGCGACGCGGCGCTGCAAACACTCATCGCAGAGCTGATGCCGCTCGCCCGCGTCGTCACCCCGAACATCCCTGAAG
>JACCYN010000236.1 GCA_013696465.1 Pyrinomonadaceae bacterium | reverse complement strand
GAGCTGGATTTACGATTGGTCGCCCGACGGCGATAAAATTTTGTTCGCAGGTCACCGCGACGGACTCTGGAACGTCCGTTGGGTTTCGCGCTCAACGAAAAAGCAGGGGCAATTAACCAATTATACGAAACTCAACTCCTTCGTGCGTTACCCCGCGTGGTCGCCGAAAGGCGACCAGATTGTTTACGAATACTCCGAAACGACGGGCAACATTTGGGTCGCGGATTTGAAATAATCGCCCGACTCGAAGCCGCACGCGCTCACATCGTATTTCTCACTTCTTTCGTCCGCCCCGCTATCACTCTCACTCGCCGCTCGTGTTACAATTTCCGTTCTTACACAAGAGGCTTAAGGATGACGGCGACGATCAATGATGCGCTTGACGCGCTTCACACGCATTTCGGTTTTGAAGATTTCCGCGAAGGTCAACGCGAGGTCATCAGCTCGATTCTCGAAGGACACGATTGCGTCGTGGTGATGCCGACGGGCGGCGGAAAATCTCTCTGCTACCAACTCCCGGCTTTGATGTCTGACGGTGCGACCATCGTCGTCTCGCCGCTCATCGCGTTGATGAAAGATCAAGTTGACGCTCTGCACGCGCGCAATCTTCCCGCAACGTTCATCAATAGCTCCGTTGATTACGAGGAACAAAAGGCACGCATTGCAGGCGTGCGGAATGGAAATTACAAGCTCGTTTATGTTGCGCCGGAACGCTTCCGCAGCGAGCGTTTTGTCGAAGCGTTGCAAAGCATTCATGTTTCACTTTTCGCTGTTGACGAAGCGCACTGCGTTTCGCAATGGGGACACGATTTTCGCCCCGACTATCTGCGTCTGAAAACGGCGATTGAGAGAATCGGTCGCCCGCAGACGCTCGCGCTCACTGCGACCGCCACCCCTTACGTGCGCGCCGACATCATCGAACAACTCGATCTGCGCCAACCCCGCGCCTACGTCTCCGGCTTCGACCGTCCCAACCTTTCGATCCAAATCATGCACACACAGAAGGAGCGCGAGAAGACCGCTTACGTGCGCGAGCTTGCGGCGAAGCACAAAGGGAGTTCGGGCATCATCTACACTTCGACGCGGAAATCTGTCGAACAAGTCGCGGGGCGTTTAGGCGAAGCGAGGCTTCCCGTTGTCGCCTACCACGCCGGGATGGACGACGACGCGCGGGCGCGGGCGCAAGACGATTTCATGCTCGGTCGCGTGCAGATGATCGTCGCCACCAACGCCTTCGGGATGGGCATTGATAAATCGGACATTCGCTTTGTCATTCACTACCAGATGCCCGGATCAATTGAAGCTTACTACCAAGAGATTGGGCGCGCGGGGCGCGACGGACTGCAATCCGATTGCGTCCTGCTATTCAACTACGCTGACAAACGCACGCAGGATTATTTCATCGAAGGTTCGTATCCGCCGCCGGAACTTATCGCGCGCGTTTACGAAGCGGTTGCGGCGGCGCGCGGCGAGGGAGAGCGCATCGAATTATCTACGCGCGAGATCGCGGGGCGCGCTTCCATTCGCAATGAGATGGCGGTGCAATCCGCTTTGATCATTTTAGAAAAAGCCGGACACATCGAACGCGGGGCGGCGGGTGAGAACCGCGCCGCCGTGCGCTTAAGCGTCAGTTCGCAAAAAGCGCGCGAGATCGCGAATGCGCGGCGCAGCCCGCAGATGCGCCAAGTTCTCTTCGGACTGCTGGGCGGTTACGAGATCAACGAGCGGGCGGAGACGGAATTAGATGTCGCTGAATTTGCCGAAACAATCGGGTTGGATACGACCGCCCTGCGCCGGACGCTCGGCACGCTCGTCGAAGCGAACATCATCACTTACAAAGCTGCGAGGCGCACGCGCGGGCTTCGCCTGCTCGACGATGCTCCGGTTTCGCGCCTGCGCATTCGCCCGCAGGAACTCGCCCGCCGCGCCGCGCTCGAACAACGTAAACTCCGCGAGATGATCAGCTTCTGCTACGTCGAAAACTGTTATCGCGCCTTCATCCTCGATTACTTCGGCGACCGCAGCCACGCCGCGAATTGCGGCACGTGCAGCAATTGTCTTAAAGGCGTGCGAGACGCGACGGTAAACAATGGATCGAACATCGCTCTCGAACCCGCCACT
>JACCYN010000235.1 GCA_013696465.1 Pyrinomonadaceae bacterium | reverse complement strand
GAATACGAAGGCTGTCTCGTCGAGTTGCGCCGCATCAACCGCTTTTTGGGAGACGCGAGCGCGCTTCGTAAATCTTTATTTCCTGAGATCGAGCGCGCTAATTTGAAGGAATTTTCGGCGCTTGATGTCGGCGCGGGGTCGGGCGAGTTGCTGCGCGTCATCGCTCGTTGGGCGCGCGACGGAAAAAGAACGGCGCATCTTACCGCGCTTGAACTCAACAACCGTTCGGCGCAAGCTGTGATCGAAGAATCGCGTTCCTTTCCTGAGATCACTGCCGTGCGCGCCGACGCGCTGCGATTGCCGTTTGCAACGGACTCGTTCGATTACGTGATCTGCTCGTTGTTCACTCATCACCTTGCGGAAGAGGAAATCGTTACGGCGCTCGGTGAAGCGCGGCGCGTGGCGCGTCGTCGTATCTTCATCATCGACCTTCATCGTCATCCGCTCGCTTACTATTTTTACACAACCGTCGGGCAAATTTTTCTTCACAACCGACTAACCCGCGAAGACGGCGCGCTTTCGATTTTGCGCGGATTCAAACCCGAAGAGTTGAATGCGTTAGCCGCAAAAGCGGAGTTAGCAGAAGCGCGAGTCGAACGTCGCTTTCCGTTTCGGCTGGTGTTGAGCGGGAGCGGCGCGGGAAGTAAAAAGTGAGAAGAGACGCAACGAGTTATGACGTGATCGTAGTTGGCGCAGGGCCAGCAGGCGCGAGCTTGAGCATTCATCTGGCGGGCGCAGGCGCGCAGGTGTTGCTCGTCGAAGCGAAGAAATTTCCGCGCGCTAAGTTGTGCGGCGAGTTTATTACGCCGGAATGTTTTCCGCATTTTGCGCGGCTCGGCGTGGAAGCTGAGATGCGCGCGGCGGGCGGGGCGAGTGTAGCGGAGACAAGGTTTTATTCGTCAAAAGGTAGAAGCGTTACTGTGCCGAGCGCGTGGTTCGGAAGCGCGAAGCAAACGGCGCTCGGACTTAGCCGCGCAGAGATGGACGCGAGATTGCTCAGGCGTGCGCGCGAAGCGGGCGTGGAAGTATGGGAGGAGACGACCGCATCGAATTTGATCATCGAAGAGGAGCGCGTGTGCGGCGTGCGCTTGAAAACTTCGGGCGATGTGCGCGAGGCGCGTGCGCTCGTGACGGTTGACGGGACGGGGCGGGCGCGTGCGCTCGCAAGGCAAGTCGAGGGGAGTAGGGAAGCTGTAAAAGGATCATCCGATGAAGAAGCTGAAATGAAGCGGCGTTCTCCGCTCGTCGCTTTCAAAGCGCACTTTGAGAATGTGCGCGCTCTCGATGATCGTTGCGAGATATATTTTTACAAAGGCGGTTACGGGGGCCTCAGTCCGGTGGAAGCGGCGCGTAGCAATCTCTGTTTTATCGTCGCGTCGAGTCAGGTGCGCGCGCGCGGGAGTGACGTTGAAAGGGTGATGCGCGAAGTTCTGATGCGCAACGAACGCGCGCAGCTTATGCTACGCGATGCGCGGCGGGCTTCGCCGTGGGTGAGCGTGGCGTTGGGGAGTTTTGGTAGAGGAAAGCTGATTCCGGCGGAAGGCTTAATTACGATTGGCGATGCGGCGGCTTTCATCGATCCGTTTACGGGAAGCGGCATGTTGATGGCTTTGGAGAGCGGAGAACTGGCGGCCGAGATTATTGCGCGCCGGTTGCCGCATCTGCAACGAGATGAGAACTTCGCGTTCTTAGCGGCGGATTATGAGGCGCAGTACAAGTTGAAATTTGAGCGGCGTTTGCGCATTTGCGCGTGGTTGCGCCGGGCGGCGTTTGCTCCGCAGTTCGTTCACGAAGCGGCGATCTTCGCTTTGCGTTTGAGTAACGCGCAGGTGCGGCGCAAACTCGCGCGCGCGACTCGGCAAAGAGTTCGCGCTCATTTCGGAGCGCGCGTTTGAATCTTTTTCAGACTTGCAAATCCCTCCGGCAAGAATTTTGTGGTAACAATTTGCTTGCCACCCGCGCTCGTTTTGGAGTACAAAGTGGTACGTTAAATTTATCTAATTCCCTTTGCGAGGCTTCAGAAGAGGAAGCGCCCGCCGTCTGATCTCAAGAATTCAGTGCGCCCTTGTGTACGAGTTCTCAATTTTTTCATTGCACGATAAGGAGATTGAAGTTGTGATGCGTTTAATCCCCACACGATCCTTTGTTTCGCTTCGCTCGCTGCTTTTCTACTGCCCCGCTCTTGTGCTCGCTTTGACGCTGTGCGCGGGCACAGCGTTCGCGCAGGCGCAATCTACCGCCGCCGACCTGCGCGGCTTCGTGCGCGATCCGCAAGGCGCGGTCATCGCTGGCGCAACCGTGACGGTGCGCAACCCGTCCGTTAACCTCGTGCGCACGGCGGAGACGAACGAAGATGGTTTTTACCAGATCGTGCAACTGCCTCCGGGCGCATACGAAGTTTCCGTTGAATCTCCAAACTTCAAACGCGCGGTGCTTCAAGATGTTGTGCTTACCGTCGGACAGCGCGCTGATTTAGACATCCCGCTCGAAGTCGGCGCGATTGGCGAAACCGTGACCGTCACCGGCGCGACCACGGAAGTCGTCGAGACATCGCGCACCGCCGTCTCGAACACAATCGAAGAAGTGCGCATTGATAATCTGCCGATCAACGAACGCAGCGCGACCGGATTCGCTTTAACGCTTTCAACGGTCGGGCGCGACAACGGCCGCCCCGTCGGGCCTGCGCCCACTTCCGGCTTGAACATCGGCGGTCAACGCGGTCGCTCCACGCTCGTGCAAGTTGACGGCGCGGATTATACGGATAATTCGATCAACGCCGCGCGCACCACCGTCTCACAGGAAGCCGTGCAGGAATTTCAAGTTGCGACGAATTCTTATGCGCCGGAGTTCGGGCGCGCGACGGGTGGCATCGTCAACGTCGTCACGAAGGGCGGCACAAACGAATTTCGCGGCAACATCTTCGGCTTCCTGCGCAACAAGCGTTTTCAGGCGAACAACGCCTTCGCTCCCGTTGAATTCTTGCGCTCGCAAGGCGAAACGAAAGCTCCGTTTACGCGCGCGCAATATGGCGCGACCTTGGGCGGCCCTCTTGTGCGCGACCGCACGTTTTTCTTCACCGCCTTCGAGCAGCGCCGTCGTCAGGAATCGGGATTCTTTACCTCGAATGTGTCAAGGGGTTTAACCTCTAATCTTGCAGTAGGGCCCGGAACGCCGTTTCCGTTTCTCCCGTTCCCGCAAAATTTCACTAACCTGACAGCGCCGCAGGTCGCTTTCATCACGGGCGAGTTTGGACGCGCCGCGCCGCTCTTGACTAACGCCAGTCCTGCGATCCGTCTGCAAGGTCAAGGCATTCTCTCCGCCGCGCTCACCTATGCGACGTTTGCTTCTTCGGGCGGGCAGATCGGCTTAAACGGCACGAGCACTTTGATCAGTCCCGGTGGTGCGATCACGGCGGGCACGCCCATCGGCTCGCGCTTCTTCATCTCCGGCGCGCCCGTTCCCTTAACGAGGAACGAGAACGGAGAGTTGATCGCCTTCCGCCCGCTCTCTCAATTAGCGCAAATCTTTCCGATCTCCGAGGCGACGACCTTTTTCTCTTTGCGCGGCGATCACCGGATTAACGACAGCAATCAACTCTCGATGCGCTTCGGCTACAATCCGAGCGACATAGACGGCATTCAAGACGAATCGCAAAACCAAACTCTCGGTCAAAACGACGTTTCGCGCACCGGCCTTCAAACCCTGCGCGATACTTCTTTTGTCACCACGCTTACGTCAACGCTTTCAAACTCCGTTATCAACGAAGCGCGCTTCAACTTCGGGCGACGCAAAGCGACCTTCGATTCGCAAGTTCCCGGCGCGGCGTTGCAAATCTCCGGCACCGCCTTCATCGGCTCAAACCCGTTCTCGCCTGTTGACCGCACCGAGAAGCGTTTTCAATTCACCGACAACGTCAACTATCTTTACGGCAACCACACCTTCAAGTTCGGCGCAGACGTTAACTTCATCAATGTTGACGCGCGCTTTGAATTGAACTTTCCCGCGCTCTTCAACTTCGGTGAACTTCCCGCAAGCACGCTCGCCGCCGGTTTCATCTCCGGCTTGCCGTTAAACGCTCCGTCTCTCACGCCCGTGCAATCCTACGGACTCGGCGTGCCCGGCGTCTTTATTCAAGGCTTCGGCGATCCGTTCAGCTCCTTAAAGAATCGCCCGCTCGCTTTCTTCGCGCAAGATTCATGGAAGGTGCGACCGAACATCACGCTCAACTACGGCGTTCGATACGACGTTGAACTGACGCAAACCATCCCGACGATTCCTTTTACTGATCCGCTCTCCGGCATCGCGCTCACGGCGGAAGATTTGCAGGCGGCGCAAGACGCGGTCGGCGTGCAGCAAGGCTTCCCGCGCGATAAAAACAATTTCGCCCCGCGCGTTGGCGCCGCGTGGGACATCACAAACGACGGCAAAACCGTTTTGCGAGCCGCCTACGGAATCTTCTTCGATCACCCGCTTCTCGCCGTCGCCTTCAATTCCGACATCGCCGACGGCGCGCAGCAGCAACAATTCACTTCAGTAATTCCGGGAAGTCCCGATCCGCGTCAACCACTTAACATCGTGCAGATTTTTCAAGGCACAGTTGTGCCGGGCGTCACTCCGGGCGTCGCGCGTAGTGCGCAATATCAAAGCGGGCAGTTACGCTTTAACGATCAAACATTTCCCGGCTTCGGCCCTATCTTGCCGTTCACGCTCGCCGTTGACAAAAACTTTGAATACGCTTACGCGAATCAAGCGAACATCGGCATCGAACGGCAGTTGACGAAAGACATGTCGTTTTCGGCAAATTACGTTTTCGTCGGCGCGCATCACCTTCCGCATCCGCGCGACGTGAACGCTTCCCGCACCGACTTACTCGTAGAAAACTTCCGCCGCTTCGCCGGACGCGCTCCGAGCAGCTTTGGCGAAGCCGCGCTATTCTTCTCAAATCCGTTGCTAAGTACGCCGAACCCCGCATTCACCTTACGTATTCCCGGAATCGTCGCCGTTAATAACGCGACCGGAGCCGTGATCGTCAACCCGCTTGCCGCAAACTTCTTTCGTCCGAGCGCGCCAAATTATTTCTTCGCACAGAGCGTGACAGGTGGAGTTGTGACGCCCGCCGTGCTCAACGCTGCGCTTGCCGGATCGCTTCGCACGCCCGGACCTATCTCGCCTTTCGGCGATGTGAGCGCGCAAGTCTCGGACGGTAATTCCAATTACAACGCCGGAGTGTTTGAACTCAAAAAACGCTTCTCGCGCAACTTTCAGTTCTTAGCTTCCTACACATGGTCGCACTCGATTGACGATTCGAGCGATCTGCAAACTTTGCTCAAGCCGCAAGACAATAACAATTTCCGCGCCGAGCGCAGCGATTCGCTTTTCGATCAACGTCACCGCTTCGTCTTTAGCGGCGTCGTCGTCGCGCCCACCGAGTGGAACAATTCGGACAGTCTTGTGCGGCGCATCTTTTCTAATTTCACGGTCGCGCCGATCATCGAATTCTCTTCGGGCCGCCCGTTCAACATCATCACGGGCACGGACACAAACGCCGACCAGCAAAGCTCGAATGATCGTCCAAGCGTCGCAGAGGACGGCACGCTCGTCTTGCCTGCGTTCCTGCAAAGCGGAAACCTACCGCGCAATCGCGGCATCACGCACGGCTACGCTTCCGTTGATTTGCGCCTCACGCGCAACATTCGCTTTGGCGAGCGGTTTAACCTCGAAGTGATCGCCGAAGGCTTCAACCTCTTTAATCGCTTCAACGAGGCGGCTGCGTCGCCGTTCTTCACGGACGTTAACGCCTTCGGGGAGCGCGATGGGGGCGGGCGCTACTACGGTCGCCCGACCGCCGCTTTCGATCCGCGCCAATTTCAGTTTGGTTTGAAACTGAATTTCTAAATTGAATCCGAACTAGAAGGCGAGCGTCCCGCAAATCATAACTTTTGCGGGACGCTTCTTATTTCCGCACTAATTTGGCAACACACGGGCAAACCCGTCACGCTCTGCGGCGCATCGCACTCGCAGGCGATTGAACTCTTGATGCCGCTCGTATGTTTGAGAGCACGGTGTCCATCGGTGAACCATTTATGACGCACAAAACCTTACAACTTCTCGCAGCCTGCGCCTTCGCGTTCCTTCTTTGTTGCGCTCCGAGCTTTGCCCAATCGGGGGCGACACGCCCGCGCCGCGTCACATCTCCGCCTCCTGCCGAAGGTGATTTACCGTCGGCGGAAGAGACCGCACAAAGCGAAACGTCTTCAACCGAACCAAACCGCGCAGACGCGGCGAACAACAACACAAATTCGACGAACGCAACGGGCGGGACGAGCACTGCCAACGCTTACGCGCTGCTCGAACGCAAGCAATACGAAGCGGCGTTGAAAGAAGCTACGAGCATCGCCGCAAGCGATCCTGATAACTTTGAAGCGTGGAAGATCAAAGGCTTCGCCGAATTTAATTTGAACAAACTCGCCGATGCCGCCTTGTCGCTCGAACGCGCTTTACGGTTGCAACGCGCGGCGGGCAAGGAAGACGCGAATACGGTTGACGCGCTCGCGCAAGTCTTTGTGCGCGCGGAAAAATTTGAAGAAGCCTTGCCACTACTTGTCGCCGCCACGTCGCGCGCTGGGGCGAAGGCTGACGGCACGATGTTCTTCTATCGCGGACTCGCCGAATACCGCACAGGGAAAAAAGCGGAAGCCGAAAAGTCGTTCGCCGCAAGTGTCAAGGCGAATCCGAAAAACGCCTTCGCGCTTTTCTACCTTGGCCGTATTGCTTACGAAGCCGAACAACTCGACCCCGCGATCAGTTGGCTCAACCGCGCGACGCTCGCCGACGGACGACTCGCCGAAGCGTGGACGCTGCTCACCTACTCTTATTTGCGCCGCGCTTCGGGGCTGGAGGGCGCGCGCGCGCAGGGTGATTACTTGAACGCCGTGCGCGCGGGCGAAAATCTGTTCCGCGTTAAACCCGACGAGAGCGCATCGGTTCTTTACGCGCAAGCTTTAATTCGTGCGGGACAACTTGCGCGCGCCGCCAGCATCCTCGAACGCTTCGCCGCCCGCGACGCGGCGCAAGGCTCGACGCTTTTCCTGCTCGGCTCAATTTATTCACAAACTAAAAACTATCCGAAAGCCGCCCTCGCGCTCGAACAGGCAACAATAAAGACGCCCGACGACGCGAACATCTACCGCGAACTCGGTTACGTCTATGAAGTCTTGAAGCAATACAAAAAAGCGCTCGCCGCTTATGAGAAAGGCAGCGAACTCGCGCCGGATGATGCGACTCTCAAAGAATCAATCGAGCGCGTGCGCCCACACGCGAAATGAGGGAAAGCGATTTGTAATTTGAATCGCTCGCTTTAGATTTCAAATTACAAATCTCAATCTGAAATCCAAAATTTCTTACTTCCCCGGCGCGCTTGATCTTGAATCCTTGCCCCGCACGCGGTAGCATCCTCCGCATGAACACGTTAAATTCTTTCAAACTCAAACGTCTCATTCTTACGGGCGCGCTTCTGTGCTTGTTGAGCATGAATTTAGGACAGCGCGCGGCGCAGGCTGCTTCGTGGAGCGGCATTGAGCCGTTGCGCTCACGTCGCGCCGATGTCGAGCGTCAACTCGGACGCCCCGCTACGGAGCAGCCGGGCGAAACCGGGACATTACGCTTCCGCGTTGCGGGCGGCACGGTCACCGTCACGTTCGTCACCGCGCGTTTCGTGCAAACGAAAAAGCTCGACCCGTCGCTTGAAGGCACGGTGTCAACGATTGTGCTGCAACACGAAAACGCTTCGGACACGCCGGAATCTTTGAGCGTCACAAACGATTCTAAATATGAACGCGAAGCGAGAGGCAATGTCGCTACCTTTACAAATATCCGCGACGGCCTCGCCTATACGTTCATCGGCGGCAAGCTGAAGACGAGTTACTACGCCGCCACCGCCGCGCAACTGTCGCGCGCGCAAGCGAAAGGCAGATGATGAATTGATCCCGACGAAGCGATTCATCATTTCATCTCTATGTTATACCGCCACCATTTAGCGTCGGCGCTTGATGCGCGGCGCGAAGACTTCGTGCGGTTCGAGCGCGATTGGCAGGCGGAAGCGCGTTGTTACGCGGAGCATCTTCGCGCGCTCGGAATGAGAAACCATGAGGACGTGCGGCGTGCGGCGCTCGCGCGGACGAAAAGTCCGGGCGCGCTTCCATCGGCGGAATTGGGCGAGCGAAAAGGCGTCGCTGTGCCTTTTGAAAACGTCTGGCGTTCGCACGAAGAGGCGCGCGCGTGGGCGATTGAAATTTTGCACGAGCGCGTGACGTGCGCGGCGGACGGCAGCCAGATTTTGCCGGGCAGAGACATCTCCCTGCCCGTCGCCGCCGTGCAAGCGGTCGTGTTCGAGAATCCGCACACGCGCGCGGGATGTTACCGGAAAGAGGCGCACTTTGAAGTCGTCGCGCCGGAAGAGTTATTGGAAGGCGAAGGCGGGCAGGCGCGCGCGGAAGCAGCCATTAACTTTCGTCGCTTCGAGCTTGAAACGGAATTGCTCGGCGGGTTTCTGAAAAAACATGCGGGTTGGCGCGAACGCGGCGAGCGCCTTCCCCTCGCCTTTCTCGACGGCACGCTCCTCATTTCTTACGCCCGCCCGCGCACCAAGATTCAAGACAAGTATGTTGCCGCGATCATCAATCTCGTCAAACTTTCGCGCGCGACCGGAGTGCCCATCATCGGATACATTGACGGCTCTTACGCGCGCGACATCGTTAATTTGCTCGAAACGGTTGCCAGCAATCGTTGCCGCGCGGCGCTCAACGACGCGCAACTTCTGCATCAATCGTTTGACGACTCTCTGCCCACGCTTCGCAGTTGGGGCGACCGCACGATCTTCTGCCACTGCATGCGCGAAGGTTTAGGCGCGGAGTTTTTAGACGAAAAGAATGTTCCGCTCGTCGGCTTCACCTATTTGCAGACGACGGCCGATGCGTCTCCGGCGCGGCTGGATGTGCCGTCGTGGATTTACGAAGCGGGTTTGCTCGACGAAGTGA